>NZ_JBHTWX010000037.1:0-36104 GCF_042792155.1 Kitasatospora sp. NPDC056651
TCGGACTGCCTTCCAGCAGGCCCTCCGGGCTTCGTTCTTTCGTGTTTCCAGCTTATCAGATGTTTTCCGCTCCGTTTTCCGGAGTTTCATTCATCCGATCCGCTTTCGCCTTTCGGCGCTCCCGAACTCTACCAGAGTTTCTCGGTCCGTTTTCCCCGGTCGTTCTCGAATTCAAATTCGAGCCCGTTTCCGAGGGGCCGTCCCGTGGGGCAACCCGGAGAACATTACGCACCGGGTCGCCCCACGTCAAACCAGCGTCAGCCGGTGTTGAGCGAGCGTCAGACCTCGACCACGACCGGCAGGATCATCGGCCGGCGGCGGTAGTTGTCCGCGACCCACTTACCGACGGTCCGGCGGACCAGCTGCTGCACCTGACGGGGCTCCAGCACGCCGTCGCTCGCCGAGCGGTCCAGCGCCTCCTGGAGCTTGGAGACCACCGGGACGAACGCGTTGTCGTCGATGCCGGAGCCGCGGGCCTGGATGGTCGGGCCGCCGACGATCTTGCCGTTGGCCGAGTCGACCGCGACGAAGACCGAGATGAAGCCCTCCTCGCCGAGGATCCTGCGGTCCTTGAGCGAGGCCTCGGTGATGTCGCCGACCGAGGAGCCGTCCACGTAGACGTAGCCGGCCTGTACCTTTCCGACGATCCGGGCGACGCCGCCCTCGAGGTCGACGCAGACGCCGTCCTCGGCGATGACCACGCGGTTGCGCGGCACCCCGGTGGCGATGCCCAGCTCGGCGGCCGCGCGCAGGTGGCGCCATTCGCCGTGGACCGGCATCAGGTTGCGCGGCTTGCAGATGTTGAAGAAGTAGAGCAGCTCGCCGGCCGAGGCGTGGCCCGAGACGTGCACCTTGGCGTTGCCCTTGTGCACGACCTTGGCGCCCCAGCGGGTCAGGCCGTTGATCACCCGGTAGACCGCGTTCTCGTTGCCCGGGATGAGCGAGGAGGCCAGGACGACGGTGTCGCCTTCGACGATGCGGATCTGGTGGTCGCGGTTGGCCATCCGGGACAGCGCCGCCATCGGCTCGCCCTGCGAACCGGTACAGATCAGCACGACCTCCTTGTCCGGCAGGTCGTCCAGCTGCTTGACGTCCACGACCATGTTGCCGGGGACCTTCAGGTAGCCGAGGTCCCGGGCGATGCCCATGTTGCGGACCATCGAGCGGCCGACGAAGGCGACCTTGCGCTTGTACTCGTGGGCGGCGTCCAGCACCTGCTGGATGCGGTGCACGTGGCTCGCGAACGAGGCCACGATGATGCGCTTGTCGGCGTTCGCGAAGACGTTGCGCAGCGCCGCCGAGATGTCCCGCTCGTGCGGGATGAAGCCGGGGACCTCGGCGTTGGTGGAGTCCACCAGCAGCAGGTCCATGCCCTCCTCCGCCAGCTTGGCGAAGGTCGGCAGGTCGGTCAGGCGGCCGTCCAGCGGCAGCTGGTCCATCTTGAAGTCACCGGTGGCCACGACCATGCCGGCGGGGGTGCGGACCGCCACGGCGAGGGCGTCCGGGATGGAGTGGTTGACCGCGATGAACTCGCAGTCGAAGGGGCCGATGCGCTCGCGCTCGCCCTCCTTGACCTCCAGTACGTACGGCCGGATGCGGTGCTCGGCGAGCTTGGCCTCGATCAGCGCCAGGGTCAGCTTGGAGCCGATCAGCGGGATGTCCGGGTTCTCCCGCAGGAGGAACGGGACGGCGCCGATGTGGTCCTCGTGCCCGTGGGTGAGGACGATGCCGTCGACCTTGTCGAGGCGGTCCCGGATGTAGCTGAAGTCCGGGAGGATCAGGTCCACACCGGGCTGCTCGTCCTCGGGGAAGAGGACGCCGCAGTCGATGATCAGGATGCGGTCCCCGTACTCCAGGACCGTCATGTTGCGGCCGATCTCGCCGAGGCCGCCGAGCGGGGTGATCCGGAGGGCGCCCTCCTTCAGGGCCGGGGGTGCGCCGAGCTCGGGGTGCGGGTGGCTCAAAAGACTCTCCTCACGACGCACGCCATATGCCCGGGGTCCTCCCCCTGGAGACATATGGCGCGCGTACTCAGTGTCGTTTTCCTACTGGGTCTGTGCTCTCGCGCCTGCGGTCCGGTCCAGCGGCGGACCCGGGAGGGTCCGGCGAGCCGGGGCGCGCACGTCTTGTCTGCTACAGGTGTACCCCGCCGGCGGCGAGATCCTGCTTCAATCGCGCGACCTCCTCGGGCGTCGCGCCGACCAGCGGCAGTCGCAGCGGTCCGGCGGGCAGCCCCTGGAGCTCCAGGGCGGCCTTGGTGAGGATCACGCCCTGAGTGCGGAACATACCGCTGAACACCGGCAGCAGGCGCTGGTGGATGCTGGTGGCCTTGACCACATCGCCCGCCAGGAAGGCCTCGATCATCGCCCGCAGGTCCCCGGCCACCACGTGCCCGACGACGCTGACCACGCCGACGGCTCCGACGGACAGCAGCGGCAGGTTGAGGGCGTCGTCGCCGGAGTACCAGGCGAGGTCGGCCCGGGCGATGGCCCAGGCCGCGGCGCCGAGGTCGCCCTTGGCGTCCTTGTTGGCGACGATCCGCGGGTGCTCGCCGAGCCGGACCAGCGTCTCGTGGCTCAGCGCGACCCCGCTGCGGCCCGGGATGTCGTACAGCATGACCGGCAGCCCGGTCGCGTCGGCGACGGCGACGTTGTGCCGGTACAGGCCCTCCTGCGGGGGCTTGCTGTAGTACGGCGTGACGACCAGCAGGCCGTCCGCTCCGGCGGCCTCCGCCTGCCGGGCCAGCTCGACGCTGTGGCGGGTGTCGTTGGTGCCGACGCCGGCCACCACGTGCGCGCGGTCCCCGACCGCCTCGACCACGGCGCGGACCAGCCGGTCCTTCTCGGCGTCGCTGGTGGTCGGGGACTCGCCGGTGGTGCCGTTGACGACGAGGCCGTCGTTGCCGGAGTCGACGAGGTGCGTGGCGAGGCGCTGGGCGCCGTCGAGGTCGAGGCCGCCGTCGGCGGTGAACGGGGTGACCATCGCGGTCAGGACCCGGCCGAACGGCGTCTGGGGGGTGGAGGTCGGAGCCATGGGTCCAAAGCTACTCGTAGGCGGTGGGGCGTCCCCCATGCCGGTCCGGTGTTCGGACAGCTGAACCGCGTCGGTGGTGCTGACGTGGGATTCCGGTGCTGCCCGCTCGGGGGTTCGGGCAGCACCGGAATCCGTGTTCACGAATGTAGGGAGCGGCTAGAAAAGCCGCAATCCAGACATGCCAGGCACTCTGCCCGTATGCCTGTCGCCCCAGGTCAGGGGGCGACCCGGCCGTGCTTCTCGAAGGCCGCATGGGTGAGCGGCATGAGCCGGGCCCACTGCTCCTCCATCAGTTCGGCGACCATCTCGATCTCGCGCTGCGGGAAGGACGGCACCGTGGCGTTCTCGCGCTTGGTGCGCAGCGACAGGAAGTGCATCAGCGAACGCGAGTTGCAGGTCGCGTACATCGAGGAGAACAGGCCCACCGGCAGCACCGCGCGGGCCACCTCGCGGGCCACGCCGGCGGCCAGCATCTCCTGGTAGCGGGCGTAGGACTCGCGGTACGCGGCCTCCATCGCCCCGGTGGTGGTCCGGTGCTGCTCGGGCGTGCCGTCGTGGAACTCGTACTTGCCCGGGCGGCCCTGCTGGACCAGCTTGCGGTCCTCACCCGGAACGTAGAAGACCGGCTGGAGCTCGCGGTAGCGGCCGGACTCCTCGTTGTACGACCAGCCGCTGCGGTGCCGGTGGAACTCCCGGAACACGAAGATCGGCGCGCTGATGAAGAACGTCATCGAGTTGTGCTCGAACGGCGTGCCGTGCCGGTCGCGCATCAGGAAGTTGATCAGGCCCTTGGACTTCTCCGGGTCCTGCTGGACGGCTTCCAGGGACTGCTCGCCCGCGGTCGAGACCCGGGCCGCCCAGATGACGTCCGAGTCGGCGGCGGCGCTGCGGACCAGCTCCACCGTCACGTCGCTGCGGAAGCTGGGGGCCGTCGGTTCGTCGCTCACGCGTTACTCCTTGCGGGTTCGGTGCTGTGCAGCTTGATGGCGTGCTGCATGGTCTTGCGGGCGCGCGGGGTGTCGCCGGCGTCGGCGTAGGCCACGGCGAGGCGGAACCAGACGCGCCAGTCGCCGGGTGCGTCCTGCGCCTCGGCCTGGCGGCGGGCGAACACCGCGTCGGCCGAGGCCCGGTCGATCCGCCCGCCCTTGCTGCGCCTCAGCTCGTCGACCGGCAGGCCGCCCTCGGCCTCCAGCTCGCGGGCCATCAGCTCGCTGGCCTTGCCGAAGCGGACGGTCTGGCGCAGGAACCAGACACCGATCACCGGGATCACGAAGGCGCAGATCCCGATGCCGATGCCGAGCGGCTTGCCGGTGGCGACCAGTTGGACGCCCTCCCCCACGCAGACGAGGGCGACCAGCAGCAGCACACCGGACAGGACGAAGAAACCGGTGCGCGAGGTCATCGGACACTCCCTGGGTTCGACACTGTCACAGGTCCAGGAAGTGTTCGAGGCCGAAGGTCAGCCCGGGCGTCCCGACGACCTTGCGCGCGCCCAGCAGGATGCCCGGCATGAAGCTGCTGTGGTGCAGCGAGTCGTGCCGGATGGTGAGCGTCTCGCCGGTGTCGCCGAACATCACCTGCTGGTGGGCGAGCAGGCCGCGCAGCCGCACCGCGTGCACCGGCACCCCGTCCACGTCGGCGCCGCGCGCGCCGGGCAGGCTGTGGGTGGTCGGGTCCTGCTGCGGAGGCCGGCCGGCCTCGGCCCGGGCGGCGGCGATCAGCTGGGCGGTGCGGGTGGCCGTGCCGCTGGGGGCGTCGGCCTTGCGGTCGTGGTGCAGCTCGACCACCTCGACCGACTCGAAGTAGCGGGCGGCGATCTGCGAGAACTTCATGCCGAGGATCGCGCCGATCGAGAAGTTCGGGGCGATCAGCAGGCCGAGCTCCGGGGCCTCGTCCAGCCAGCCGCGGACGGTGGCGAGCCGCTCGTCCGTCCAGCCGGTGGTGCCGGTGACCACGTGGACGCCGTGGTGCAGGCAGTAGTCCAGGTTTCCCATCACCGAGTCCGGGTGGGTCAGCTCGACGGCGACCTGGGCGCCGGCCTCGGTCAGTTCCGCCAGGTCGGAGCCGCGGCCGAGGGTGGCCACCAGCTCCAGGTCCGGCGCGGCCTCGACGGCCTTGACCGCCTCGGAGCCGATCCGTCCCCCGGCGCCGATCACGGCGACACGCAGCGTCATAGCGAAGTTCCTCTCACCAACAGGTTCAGACCAGCAGATCGGCGAGCTTGGCGGCCCGCTTGTCGTTGACCGGGCCGATCAGGGCGAGCGACGGCCGGTACGCGCCCAGCACATCACGCGCCACCGCGTGGACGTCCTCCAGGGTCACCGCCGCGATCCGCTCCAGCATCTCGTCCACCGACAGGTGGTGCCCGTAGCTGAGCTCGGCCTTGCCGATCCGGTTCATCAGCGAACCGGTGTCCTCCATGCCGAGCACCGTGGAGCCGGAGATCTGGCCGATCGCCCGCCGCAGCTCCTCCTCGGTGATGCCCTCCT
This sequence comes from Kitasatospora sp. NPDC056651, assembly GCF_042792155.1. Classification (NCBI taxonomy): domain Bacteria; kingdom Bacillati; phylum Actinomycetota; class Actinomycetes; order Kitasatosporales; family Streptomycetaceae; genus Kitasatospora; species Kitasatospora sp. NPDC056651. The sequence goes on from NZ_JBHTWX010000037.1 coordinate 5,523, forward strand.
CGACCACCTTGGCCAGCTCGGCGCGGCAGATCCGCAGCACCTCCTCGACCCGCTTGGGCTGGCAGCCGGCGTAGATGCCGAACAGGCCGCTGTCCGCGTACGACGAGGAGTACGAGTACACCGAGTACGCCAGGCCCCGCTTCTCGCGGATCTCCTGGAACAGCCGGGAGCTCATCCCGCCGCCGAGCGCCGCGTTGAGCACGCCCATCGCCCAGCGGCGCTCGTCGTGCCGCGGCACCCCGGGCACGCCGAGCACCAGGTGGGCCTGCTCGGTGGAGCGGTTGAGCACCTCGACCTTGCCGGCCGTGCGCAGCGCCTTGACGCCGCGGCGGGCCTCGGCCGGGGCCGCGGTGGAGGCCGCCAGCACCGGCGCGAAGGCCTGCTCGACCTGCTTGACCACCTTGCGGTGGTCGAGGTTGCCGGCCGCGGCGACGACCAGCTGCTCGGGCCGGTAGCGGCGGCGGTAGAAGCCGGCGATCTGGTCCCGGGTGAGGGTCCGGATGGTCTCCTGGGTGCCGAGGATCGGGCGGCCGAGCGGGCCGCTGCCGTAGATCACCTTGGCGAACAGGTCGTGCACCACGTCGCCCGGGTCGTCCTCGGCCATCGCCATCTCCTCGAGGATGACGCCGCGCTCGGCCTCCACGTCCTCGGTGCGGATCAGCGAGCCGGTGAGCATGTCGCAGACCACGTCGATGGCCAGCGGCAGGTCGGTGTCCAGGACCCGGGCGTAGTAGCAGGTGTTCTCCTTCGCGGTGAAGGCGTTCATCTCGCCGCCGACCGCGTCCAGGGCCGCCGAGATGTCCAGCGCGCTGCGCCGCTCGGTGCCCTTGAAGAGCAGGTGCTCCAGGTAGTGGGTCGCGCCGTTGAGCTGCGGGGTCTCGTCCCGCGAGCCGACGCCGACCCAGATGCCGAAGGTCGCGGAGCGAACCGTCGGCAGGGTCTCGGTGACGACCCGCAGGCCGCCGGGGAGGACGGTGCGGCGCACCGTGCCGGCGCCGTCGACGCCCTTGAGCAGGGTCCGGGTCGTGCCGGGACGCTGCGTTACCGCCGGGGCCTGCGCCACGGGGGGTACCTCCAGAGGAAACGCACGTGCGGAAGAGCACGTACGGACGAACGCGTGGACAACGGGGTGCGGCCCGCACGCCGGGAGGCGTACGGGCCGCGGGGTCAGCTAGCGGCGCTTCACTCGGAAGCGGCCTCGCCGCCCTCCTCGCCCTCGACGACCGGGATCAGGGAGAGCTTGCCGCGCGGGTCGATCTCGGCGATCTCGACCTGGACCTTGGCGCCGACGCCGAGGACGTCCTCGACGTTCTCGACGCGCTTGCCGCCGGCCAGCTTGCGGATCTGCGAGATGTGCAGCAGGCCGTCCTTGCCCGGCATCAGCGACACGAACGCGCCGAACGTCGTGGTCTTGACCACGGTGCCCAGGTAGCGCTCGCCGACCTCCGGCATGGTCGGGTTGGCGATCTGGTTGATCGTGGTGCGGGCGGCCTCGGCGGCCGGGCCGTCGGCGGCACCGATGTAGATGGTGCCGTCGTCCTCGATCGTGATCTCGGCGCCGGTGTCCTCCTGGATCTGGTTGATCATCTTGCCCTTGGGGCCGATGACCTCACCGATCTTGTCCACCGGGATCTTGATGGTGATGATGCGCGGCGCGTTCGGGGACATCTCGTCGGGCGAGTCGATGGCCTCGTTCATCACGTCGAGGATGTGCAGGCGGGCGTCCTTGGCCTGCTTCAGCGCGGCGGCGAGCACCGACGCCGGGATGCCGTTCAGCTTGGTGTCCAGCTGGAGGGCGGTGATGAAGTTGCGGGTACCGGCGACCTTGAAGTCCATGTCGCCGTACGCGTCCTCGGCGCCGAGGATGTCGGTCAGCGTGACGTAGTGGGTCTCGCCGTCGATCTCCTGGGAGATCAGGCCCATGGCGATGCCGGCGACGGCGGCCTTCAGCGGCACACCGGCGTTCAGCAGCGACATGGTCGAGGCGCAGACCGAGCCCATCGAGGTGGAGCCGTTGGAGCCCAGCGCCTCGGAGACCTGGCGGATGGCGTACGGGAACTCCTCGCGGGTCGGCAGCACCGGCAGCAGGGCGCGCTCGGCCAGCGCGCCGTGGCCGATCTCGCGGCGCTTGGGCGAGCCCACGCGGCCGGTCTCACCGACGGAGTACGGCGGGAAGTTGTAGTTGTGCATGTAGCGGCGACGCGTCTCCGGGGAGAGCGTGTCCAGCTGCTGCTCCATGCGCAGCATGTTCAGCGTGGTGACGCCCAGGATCTGGGTCTCGCCGCGCTCGAACAGGGCCGAGCCGTGCACCCGCGGGATGGCCTCGACCTCGGCGGCCAGGGTGCGGATGTCGGTGACGCCGCGGCCGTCGATGCGGACCTTGTCCTTGATGACGCGCTCGCGGACGATCTTCTTGGTCAGCGCGTTGTAGGCGGCGCCGATCTCCTTCTCGCGGCCCTCGAACTCGGGGAGCAGCTTCTCGGCGGCCAGCGCCTTGACGCGGTCCAGCTCGTTCTGGCGCTCCTGCTTGCCCGCGATGGTCAGGGCCTGGGCGAGCTCGTCCTTGACGGCGGCGGTCAGCGCGGCGAGGACGTCGTCCTGGTAGTCCAGGAAGACCGGGAACTCGCCGGTCGGCTTGGCGGCCTGGGCGGCCAGCTGCGCCTGCGCGGCGCACAGGACCTTGATGAACGGCTTCGCGGCCTCCAGGCCGGAGGCGACGATCTCCTCGGTCGGCGCCTCGGCGCCACCCTCGACCAGCTTGATGGTCTTGTCGGTGGCCTCGGCCTCGACCATCATGATCGCGACGTCGCCGTCCGGCAGGACGCGACCGGCGACGACCATGTCGAAGACGGCCGACTCCAGCTCGCTGTGGGTCGGGAAGGCGACCCACTGGCCGTTGATCAGCGCGACGCGGACGCCACCGATCGGGCCGGAGAACGGCAGGCCCGCCAGCTGGGTGGAGGCGGAGGCGGCGTTGATGGCGACCACGTCGTACAGGTGGTCGGGGTTGAGCGCCATCACGGTGACGACGACCTGGATCTCGTTGCGCAGGCCCTTGACGAAGGACGGGCGCAGCGGGCGGTCGATCAGGCGGCAGGTGAGGATCGCGTCCTCGGAGGGCCGGCCCTCGCGACGGAAGAACGAGCCGGGGATGCGGCCGGCGGCGTACATCCGCTCCTCGACGTCCACGGTCAGCGGGAAGAAGTCGAAGTGCTCCTTCGGCTGCTTGGACGCGCTGGTCGCCGACAGCACCATGGTGTCGTCGTCCAGGTAGGCCACGGCGGAGCCGGCGGCCTGACGGGCCAGACGGCCGGTCTCGAAGCGGATGGTACGGGTGCCGAAGGAACCGTTGTCGATCACGGCCTCGGCGTAGAACACGTTCTCTTCCACCTGGAAGATCTCCTCTTTCGTACGTTCTCCGGGAGAGCGTCCCCGCGTCCTGCCTGCGGTTGGCCCCCGGGCCCTCGACTGGGAGGGCGGCAGTCGGGCCGGTCTTCGATCGAAGCCTCCGGAGTGCCCCGCTCGGTCTGCGGGGGCTCCGACGGCCACTACCGAGGACCGGCGCCTCACGGCTGCCGGGCCGGGAAGGGCGGTCCGCGTCTGGACGCTCTCTCGGATGCGGGCGGCTTCCGTTTGAAGCCTTCGTCCCGCGGGGGGTTCGGGTCCTTCTGCCCGGGCGGCGCGCTGGTGCGCCATCACCCGGCATGCCCACAACCCTACGGTGCAATCCTCGGCCACCTGGGGAGGTGCGCGCGAGTTGTTATGTCCGGACGCCGTCGGCGGCGGCTCGTCGCCGACCGCCGCGGCATACGCGCGAGGGGCGGCTCCCCGGTGTGGGGAGCCGCCCCGAGCGGCGTTCTCAGCGGGCGCCGCCGGCGGCACCGCGGCGGATGCCCAGGCGGTCGACGAGCGTACGGAAGCGCTCGATGTCCTTCTTGGCCAGGTACTGCAGCAGGCGGCGGCGCTGGCCGACCAGGATCAGCAGGCCACGACGCGAGTGGTGGTCGTGCTTGTGCAGCTTCAGGTGCTCGGTCAGGTCCGAGATGCGACGGGAGAGCATGGCCACCTGGACCTCGGGGGAGCCGGTGTCGCCCTCCTTCTGGCCGAACTCGGCGATGATCTGCTTCTTGACGTCAGAGGCGAGAGCCACTGCAACTCCTTCGGGGTCTACCGAGCGGTCCTGGTCGACAGCACAGGACTCATCGAGAACTCGGTGTCGTGAGCACGGCCGACGGTCGGCGCCCCCTGGGAGCGGACACATGGCTGCACTCGAAGGCCAAGGGTACCCGATGCCGACGCCGCGGTGGCCACCACGGCGTCGGCATGACCGGGTACGGCCGTCAGCCAGTGGCGCCGCGGACCAGCCGGTAGATGTCCAGGACGGCGAGCGCCAGCGGGACCAGCGCGATCAGGGTGAGGCTGTCCACCAGGTCCAGGATGCGCCCCCAGAACGGGGAGACCCCGAGCCGGGGCACCACCAGGGCGATCGCGGTGAGCAGCGCGGCGCCGAACGCGATCGAGGCGGCCAGCCAGACCGTGCGCAGGTCCAGCTCGGTGGTGGAACCGGCGGCCCGCAGGAAGAACTGCGGGGTGTGCAGGGAGAGCCCGACGATCAGCAGGCTCAGGCCGAGCAGGCCGGCCACGGTGAGGCTGAGCACCTGCGCGGTGTAGCGGAACAGCCGGGCGCGCAGCATCGCGGCCAGGCCGAGGGCGAGCGCGAGCAGCTCGGGGAAGGTCTCGTCGGTGAAGCCGAGGACGGCGCAGGCGCCGACCACGACCGCGGCGCAGCCGCCGACCAGGCCGACCAGCACCTCGTGGCCGCGGCGGGCCTGGTGCGCGATCCTCTCGTACTGGACGGCCTCGGCGCGCTCGGCCTCCTCGTCGTAGTCGCGGCTGCGGGTGCGGGTCTGGCCGGGGGCGCTGAAGCCGACCGGCAGCCGGGCGAAGCGGGCGGAGAGGCTGGGCAGGAAGCCGACCGCGGCGACGGCGGCGACACCGGTGACGGCGGCGATGTGCCCGGCCGGCGTCCGCGGCAGCAGGACCGCCGCGAAGGTGGCGAGCGCGCCGGCGGTGGACACCAAAGAGGCGGCGACGAACACCGCGTCCCGCTCCGGCAGCAGGCCGGTCAGCAGGATGGAGACCACCAGGGCCACGACGCAGCCGGTCAGGAACTGGAGCCGGCCGGGTCCGTCGCCCTGGTGGGCGACGGCGATGATGCCGCTGCCGCCGATCATGGCGTGCGGCAGCGCGCCGAGGCCGAGCGCGACGGCCGCGTGGGCGTCCTGGTAGACCCGGGCGCGGACCCCGGCGAGCGCGGTGAGCACGACGGCGGTGACGCCGGCCAGGATGCCGGGCAGGCCGTGCATGTCGTGGCGCAGGTCGGAGAACCAGAGCGCGAAGCCGAGCAGGGCGAGCAGCACCCCGGCGCCGATCAGGCCGAAGCCGCGCATCAGTTCGGCGGTCCAGAACCGGCGGTCGGCCTCGACGGCGCTGGCGATCGCGTCGGCGACGTCGTCGTAGACGGCGGGCGGGAGCGACTCGGCGAAGGGGCGCAGCGCCAGCAGGTCACCGTCGCGGACGTGCTGGGCGGCCAGGGGCAGCCCGCTGTCCAGCACCGTGCCGTCGCGGCGGACCAGGTGGAAGCCGGTGGGGGTGCCGTCCGGCTGGCTCTGGTTGGCCAGGCGCAGCACCTCGGGGTAGACGTCCGCGAGCGGGACGTCCTCGGGCAGGGCGACGTCGATCCGGCGGTCCGGGGCGACGACGGTCACCCGGCAGTAGCCGGTCGCGGCAGCGTTGGTCACGCTCCCACCTCGGTCCTTCGACGCACGTGGCGCTCCCCCTTGTTGACGGTGCCGAGGCCCGGCGGCGCTCGGTGTGGTGTGGAACCGGCCCGGCCGGGCCGCGAGTTGGCGCGGCGTTACCCTACCCGTTCGGTTCGTGTCCGGTGGCGGTGAGTACCGGGCCCTGGCGGGCGGTGCGGGGGCGACCGTTAGGATCGGCGCCTGCGCAAAGGTACGGGGGCTGCGCTGGGTGGGGCGTCCTCAGCCACCGGATTCCCGTACGGGCCGCACGCACTCGCGTGAGGGCTGATGCCGAAGTGATCGATCGACGCCGCGGGGTGGATGACACATGGGTGTGATCACGGTCAAGCGACCGGCCAGGGCTTATCCGCCCACCGTGCCGGACGAGCCGGTGGAGCTGGTGAGCCCGCCCGAGCTGCCCCGGCAGGGCGGCGAGGACTGGCTGATGAGCATCCTGCCGATGCTGGGCATGGGCGGCTCGGCGGTGTTCTTCTTCTCGCCGGGAGCGGCGGCGCCGATGAAGATCATGGGCGGTCTGATGATCGCCTCGACGCTCGGCATGGTGCTGGCGCAGATCGTCCGGGCGCGCAAGGGCGGCTCGACCGCGATGGCGGACGAGCGGCGCGACTACCTGAAGTACCTCCAGCAGACCCGCCGCCAGGTGCGCCGCACGGCGGAGCGCCAGCGCGGCGCGCTGCTGTTCCTGAACCCGGCGCCGGACCAGCTCTGGTCGATCGTCGAGGACGGCCGGCGGCTGTGGGAACGGCGCACCGGGGACGGCGACTTCGCGCAGATCCGGGTGGGCCTCGGGCCGGTGCAGCTGTCCACCCCGCTGGTGGCGCCGCAGACCGCGCCGATGGACGAGCTGGAGCCGCTGGCGGCGGCGGCGATGCACTCCTTCCTGAAGGCCCACGGCACCCTCCAGGACCTGCCGCTGGCGGTCTCGCTGCGGGCGTTCTACCACATCACGGTGTGCGGGGACCCGGACTCGGTGTACGGCAACGTGCGCGCGATGATCGCCCAACTGACCACCCTGCACTCGCCGGACGACCTGATGGTGGCGGTCGCCGCCGCGCCCGGTGCGGCCGAGGAGTGGGAGTGGACCAAGTGGCTCCCGCACAGCCAGCACCGCAAGGAGGCCGACGGCGCGGGTTCGCGCCGGCTGTTCGCGAGCGACCTCGGCGACCTGGAGTACCTGCTCCAGGACGAGCTGGCCGGCCGTCAGCGCTTCGTGCGCGAGGTGGCGCCGCCGGCCGACCAGCCGCACCTGGTGATCGTCATGGACGGCGCCGGGGTGCCGCACGACTCGCTGCTGGCGAGCCCGGAGGGCGTGCAGGGCGTGACGGTCATCGAGGTGGTGCCGGGCGAGGTCGACGAGCCCAGCGGGCACCTGATGGTGACGGTCGGCGCCGACGAGCTGGTGCTGCGCTCGGCCTCCGGGGCGACGTACTCCGGCAAGCCGGACCTGCTCTCGGTGTGGCAGTCCGAGGCGCTGGCACGGCAGTTGGCGCCGTACCGGATCTCGGCCGGCGGGGACGACGAGCCGCTGCTGTCCAACCTCGACTTCACCGACATGATGAACTCGGGCGACCCGGGCTCCTTCGACGTGGCCCGCAGCTGGCGCCCGCGCGCCCAGCACGAGCGGATGCGGGTGCCGCTCGGCGTCGGCGCCAACGGCGAGCACGTCTACCTGGACATCAAGGAGGCGGCGCTGGAGGGCATGGGCCCGCACGGCCTGTGCGTGGGCGCGACCGGTTCCGGCAAGTCGGAGCTGCTGCGCACGCTGGTGCTGGCCCTGGCCATGACCCACTCCTCGGAGATCCTGAACTTCGTCCTCGCCGACTTCAAGGGCGGTGCGACCTTCTCCGGCATGGCGGACATGCCGCACACCTCCGCGGTGATCACCAACCTGGAGGGCGAGCTCACCCTGGTCGACCGCATGCGCGACGCGATCGAGGGCGAGCTGCACCGCCGCCAGGAGCTGCTGCGCTCGGCGGGCAACTACGCCAACATCCACGAGTACGAGCGGGCCCGGGCGGCCGGCGCGGCGCTGGACCCGCTGCCCTCGCTGGTGCTGATCATCGACGAGTTCTCCGAACTCCTCACCGCCAAGCCCGACTTCATCGAGATGTTCATCCAGATCGGCCGGATCGGCCGGTCGCTGGGCGTGCACCTGCTGCTGGCCTCGCAGCGCCTGGAGGAGGGCAAGCTGCGCGGCCTGGACACCTACCTGTCGTACCGGATCGGTCTGCGCACCTTCTCGGCCGCGGAGTCCCGGGCCGCGATCGGCGTGCCGGACGCCTACCACCTGCCGCCGGTGCCGGGTGTCGGCTACCTCAAGTTCGGCGAGGACGTGATGGACCGGTTCAAGGCCGCCTACGTCTCGGGCCCGTACCGGGCTCCGGGGCAGCAGCGGTCGACCGGCGGGCAGCGGGTCGACGCGCGGCCGGTGGAGTTCACCGCGTCCTTCGTGGAGCTGCCGGACGTGGTGGAGGAGGAGGTCGCGCCGCAGGCCCCGGAGCAGGACGACGCGCTGGTGGACACCGTGCTGGACGTGTTCGTCCAGCGGATGGCCGGCCAGGGCCCGGCGGCGCACCAGGTGTGGCTTCCGCCGCTGGAGGAAGCGCCGAGCATGGACCACCTGCTGCCGCCGCTCCAGGTGGTGCCGGAGCGCGGGCTGACCGCGCCCGGCTACCCGGCGGGCCGGCTGCGGGTGCCGATCGGCATCGTGGACCGGCCGCGCGAGCAGAAGACGGACATCCTGGCGGTCGACTACGCGGGGGCGGCCGGCCACGGCCTGATCGTGGGCGGGCCCCGTTCGGGCAAGTCGACCGTGGTGCGCACCACGGTGGCCTCGTTCGGCCTCACCCACACCCCGCTGGAGGTGCAGTTCTACCTGCTCGACTTCGGCGCGGGCAGCTTCCAGTCGCTGGGCGGGCTGCCGCACGTCGGCGGGGTCGCCGGGCGCCTGGACGTGGACAAGGTGCGCCGGATGGTCTCCGAGGTGCACGGGGTGCTGAACCGGCGCGAGGAGCTGTTCCGGGTCGCCGGGATCGACACCATCGCCACCTACCGGGCCCAGCGGGCGGCCGGCCGGCTGCCGGACGAGGCCTTCGGCGACGTCTTCCTGGTGATCGACGGCTGGAACACCTTCAAGCAGGAGTTCGAGGCCCTGGAGCCGGTGATCAACGACATCGCCCAGCGCGGTCTCGGCTACGGCATCCACCTGATCATCACCGCGGCCCGGTACGCCGAGGTGCGCCCGGCGCTGAAGGACCTGCTGCAGAACCGCACCGAGCTGAAGCTCGGTGACGCGATGGAGTCCGAGGTGGACCGCCGGGTGGCGCAGAACGTCCCGGCGCTGGCCGGGCGCGGCATCACCGCGGAGCGGCTGCACTTCCTGTCCGGCCTCCCCCGGCTGGACGGTTCCTCCTCGGTGGACGACCTCCAGGAGGGTGTGGCCGGGCTGGTCGGCGCAGTCGACGGGGCCTGGGCCGGCCCGCGCGCCCCGCAGGTGCGGATGCTGCCGGCCGTCCTGGACGGCAACTCGCTGCCGAAGGGCTTCGAGCACCCGGAGCGCGGCGTCGCCTTCGGCGTGGACGAGGCGGAGCTGGCACCGGTCTTCGTCAACTTCGAGACCGACCCGCTGTTCATCGTCTTCGGCGACACCGAGTCCGGGAAGTCGGCGATGCTGCGGATGCTGATCAAGCAGATCACCGAGCGGTACACCTCGGACCAGGCGGGCATCGTGGTCGGCGACTACCGGCGCGCGCTGCTCGGCACGGTGCCGCCGGAGTACCTGGTGGAGTACGCGGCCGCGCAGCCGGCGATGGCGGCCATCGTGGACATGCTGCGCGGAGCCTGCGCGCGCCGCCTGCCGGGACCGGACGTGACCGCCGAGCAGCTGCGCAACCGCAACTGGTACAGCGGCAAGGACATGTTCGTGATCGTCGACGACTACGAGCTGGTCGCGACGAGCTCGGGCAACCCGCTGGCGCCGCTGGCCGAATTCCTACCGTTCGCCCGCGACATCGGCCTGCGGGTGATCGTGGCCCGCAGCGCGGGCGGCGCCGGCCGCTCGCTGTACGAGCCGGTGCTCCAGCGGATGCGCGAGCTCGGAGGCCAGGGCGTGATCCTCTCCGGCAACCGGGACGAGGGCGCGCTGCTGGGGACGGTCAAGCCGCAGGCACTGCCGCAGGGCCGGGGGGTCTTCGTGTCCCGCCGCGTCACCAACGGGCAGATGGTCCAGACGGGCTGGCTGCCGGTGGCGTGACGCCGCCGACCGTCACGGAGAGTGGCCAAAGGGGCCGGACTCGCGGAGTCCGGCCCCTTCGGCGTCCCGGGTGCCGAAACGTTACCTAGATCTTTCCCGGCGGGGGCTGCGGTTCCCGTACCCGGCCCAGGAGCCGCCGGGAATATCCGGAGCGCCTGGCGTGTCGCCGTCCACCCGAAGCACTGCCTTTGAATCGCGGCACGTTTCCCTTTGTTCACCTTCGATTCAATCGCGATGTGGCCGAGGTAACAAGTAGGACAAACCTCGCAATGACTGAACGTGATCATCAGATCGTGTGTTTAGGCGGTTCACCGCAACGGATTCCGAAGCAGTTCCGGCGTTGACGCGGTCAATACGCCCAAGGTTCCATTGCGGCCAGGGAGCGACTGGAACCGGACACCGAGCAACCAGCCAGCGGAGGCGATACCGCTCCCACACCAGGACCGCACAGAGCCGATCGGAAGCCACATGACCGACACGCTTCGCCCGCCACAGAACGTGGCCGCCCCGGCGGCCGAGGCGGCAGCGCCCCAGCAACTCAAGCGCTCGATCGGCGTCGTGGGCGGCACACTGCTCACGCTGTCCTGCGTCACCCCCGCCTCGACGCTCTTCGTGATCGTGCCGGAGCTGTTCTCCAGCATCGGCAGCGCCACCGCGCTGACCATCGCGATCGGCACCGTGCTCTGCGTCGCGGTCGCGTTCTGCTACTCCGAGCTCGGCACCCTGATCCCCAGCGCCGGCGGCGAGTACGCGATGGTCGGCACGCTGGCCGGGCGGCTGATGGGCTGGCTGGTCTTCGTGCTCTCGCTGATCGTGGTGATGATCGTCCCCTCGGTCATCGCCCTCGGCACCGCCGACTACCTCGCCCCGGTCATGCACCTGGACAAGGCCATGACCGGCGCCGCCGTGATGCTCGCCGCCACCCTGGCCGGCCTGCTCGACCTGCGCGCCAACGCCTGGATCACCGGCATCTTCCTGGTGCTGGAGGTCATCGCGGCCGGTGTGGTATCGGTGCTCGGCTTCGCCCACACCAACAGCGGCGCCCCCAGCATGCTGCACGGCGTGATCACCGGGGCCGACGGCACCGCCACCACGGTGAGCGTGGGCGCCATCGTCGGCGCGCTCGGCATCGCCCTGTTCATCACCCAGGGCTTCTCCACCGCGGTCTACCTGTCCGAGGAGCTGGAGAACCCCCGCCGCAACGTCTCGCGCACCGTGCTGTGGACGCTCGGCATCTCCTCCGCGATCATCCTGGTCCCGGTCGTCGCCATCACCATGGGCGCCCCCGACCTGGCGACCCTGACCTCCGGCGACCTCTCCGGCCTGGTCACCGCCTGGAGCAACTCCGCGGTCGGCACCTTCATCAGCCTCTGCGTCGCGCTGGCCATCATCAACGCCGGCATCGTCATGGTCATCCAGAACTCCCGGGTGCTGTTCGCCTCCGCCCGCGACAAGGCCTGGCCGGCGCCGGTCAACAAGGCCTTCGGCACCCTCGGCCGGTTCGGCTCGCCGTGGATCGCCACCCTGGCGGTCGGCCTGCCCGGCGCCGCGCTCTGCTTCGTCAAGGGCGAGCTGCTGAGCAACATCACCGGCGTCGCCGTCACCGGGATGTACCTGCTGGTCGCGATCGCCGCGCTGCTCTCCCGCCGCGCCCACCACAAGCACGCCGCCGCCTGGCGGATGCCGCTGTGGCCGGCCATCCCGGTCGTGCTGATCGCCGTCCTGCTCTACGTGATCACCAAGCTGGACGCCGAGCCCCTGCTGTGGACCGGCGGCATCACCGCCGTCGCCACCCTCTACTGGCTGTTCTACCTGCGCCCCCGGCAGGACACCCGCTGGGTGATCAGCCTCCCCGAGGACCAGCAGGACTGACCGGACCAGCAGGACCGACCACCACCCTCCCCCACACGTCGGTGCCCCGGGCTCCCCCGCAGCCCGGGGCACCGACGTGTTCCCGTCCGCTACTTCCTCGCCTTCCAGGCAGGGCTGGTGGCGATCAGCTTCACCTGCTCCGAGGTGAGCAGCGGCCGGCCGCCGGACACCTGGTACACCAGCACCGACGTGCCGCCCGGACGCAGGACGTTCGCCGCGAACGGCTTCTCCTTGCCGCCGGGGTCTCCGCTGACGGTGATCCGGCTCCCGTCGGGAAGGGTGTCCGCCTCCTTGAAGGACCGCTCGGTCAGGAGGTCGCCGCCGTGTGCCAGGTTCTCCACCCGCACCACCACCTTGCCGGTGGCCTGGCCCTGGGCCAGATCGAAGGTGGCCGTGAGCTGGTTGCCGAAACGTCCGGTCACCGTCACCCCCTGCGGCAGCAGACCGGTCAGCACGGCCTCCCGGTCGGCCAGCGACAGGCCGGGATCGACCGCGTCCGCGTCGACGCCCTCGTACGGGACCGCCGCGACGACCCGGTCCCAGGACTTGTCGGTGACGACCGCCTTCAGCTGGTCGGGGGTGAGCGGCGGGTTGGGACGGCTGTCCGGCGCGCCCTTCTCCTGGGGCGAGTTCCACTCGCTCACGGAGACGCTCCGGCCGTCCGGGCCGCTCAGCACCGCGAGCCATTCCTTGGTGTCGGCCCGTCCGTCCGTGTACTCGTGCCCCTGGAAGACCATGAGCTTGGAGCCGTCCGCCAGGACGGTGTCCGTGCAGGCGTCGACCCGGGACGCCGCGAAGTCCGACGGGCAGCCGGGCGACTGCGCCTGGCCCGGCCGGGTCTTCTGGATGTTGAGCTGGATCAGCGACTTGCCGTGGCCGTCGTCGAGGACCACGCTCGCCGAGGCGTAGGAGTCCTTCCGCTCGTTCTCGGTGCCGTGCCCCTTGGCCTCGGTGATCTCCCCCTTCGGCAGCAGGGCCCGGAAGGTGGCCAGCACCTCGTCGTCGGAGACCGCCGCCGGGGCCGCGGACTTCACCGAGGTCGGGGTGGCCGCGGCGGCGCCGTCGGCGGTGGCCACCGGGGCGGAGGCCGCGCTCACGGTGCCGGCGTCCTTCGCGCCCTGGGAGGTCAGGTACACCGTGCCGGTGCCCACCAGGGCCAGCGCGGCGGCGCCGCCCACCACCGCGGCGGCCGAGCGGCGGCGCCAGCGGCGGCGGCCGAGCCGGTAGCCGCCGGCCGCCAGGTCGGTCCGCTCGGTGCGGAAGCCTTCGCCCGTACGGGTGAGGGCATAGAGAAGATCGTCCTCGAACTTGTCCGGTTCGGACATGGGTGCTCACCGTCTCCTTGTGTCGCGGGTTGCGGAAGTGCGTCAGATCGGGCGGCCGCCCGCCTCAGCGGGCGGCCAGCTCGGCGAGGGAGTCGCCGAGCAGGGCCCGCAGCCGGGCCAGGGCCCGGGTGGTGCGGGTGCGGACGGCGCCGGAGGAGACCCGCATGGCCTCGGCGGTCTCCTCGACGCTGCGGTCCTCCCAGTAGCGCAGCACCAGGACCGCGCGGTCCTTGGGCGGCATCCGGCCGAGCGCGTCGAGGAGGGTCAGCCGCAGGGTGCTGTCGGCGTCCTGCCCCTCCGGCTCCGGCAGGGCGTCGCTGGGGCGCTCGCCGCTGGAACGGCGGCGCTGCTGGGCCAGGAAGGTGCGCACCATGACGGTGTGGGTGTAGGCCGCCGGGTTGTCGATCCGGCCCCGGCCGGTGAAGGCGCTGCGCCGCCACAGCACGTACATCCGGCTGAGGGTCTCCTGCACCAGGTCCTCGGCGTAGTGGGTGTCGCCGCTGGTCAGCAGGCAGGCCGAGCGGTACAGGTGGCCGGTCCGGCCGGAGACGAGTTCCAGGAACTCCGCGTCCTTGGCCTCCCGGCCCGCCCTGGTCCACCGCATGCGCCCCGCCCCCCGCCGTCCGCCCTCTCCGACACTTCATCGATGCGGCGGGCGGGCCGCGGTGTTACACGGGTCCGGGCGGTTCTTCGGCGCGACGGCTTCCGGCGGTTCAGTCGGAGGACTTGCGCCGGTGGTCGCGCAGCACCACTCCGCCGCCGATCAGCAGGGCGACCAGCAGCGCGCCGATGCCGAGGACGTACGTCGCGGTGCGTCCGTCGCGATCGGCCTGGGTCTCGCCGAGGCCCACCGGGCGCGGCACGATCGGCGCGGCGGCGAGCTGCACCGGGGCGTCCGGGGTGGCCGCGAAGGGCGCGTCGGCGGGGGCCTTGGTGACGGCCTTGACCGGGTCCACCACACCCCAGCCGATGAACCTGTCCGGCTCACGCTGGGTGCGCTGCGCGGTCTGCTCGATCCAGGCCCGGACCTGGGCCGCCTTCCACTCCGGGTGGGCGCCGCGCAGCAGGGCGGCGAGGCCCGAGACGTACGGGGCGGCGAAGCTGGTGCCGTTGTCCACGCACTGGCCGCTCCCGGGCACGGTGGACAGCATGTCGACACCGGGCGCGGCGACCTTCACGAAGCCGCCGTACTGGGAGAACGGCGCACGCTCGTTGTTGCGGTCCGAGGCGCCGACGGCCAGCACGGTCGGGAAGGCCCCGGGATAGGTGTCGCCCTCCTTGCCGTCGTTCCCGGTCGAGGCGACCACCACGACGTCCTTCGCCTCGGCCTCCTCGATGGCGGCCTTCAGCTCCGGGTAGCCGCCGAACCGGGCGTCGCCGGCGCCGCGCACGTCCTGGGAGATGTTGATGACCCTGGCACCCCGCCTGACCGCCTCCCTGATCGCCGCGACCAGGGTGGAGACGTCACCGTTGCCGTCGCTGTCGTTCTGCCGGATCGACAGGATCCTGGCGTCGGGGGCCAGCCCGACGAAGCCGGTGGTCCTGATGGGACGGGCCGCGATGATCCCGGCCACCTTGGTGCCGTGGCCGACCGGGTCCTCGATGGACTTGCCCTGGATCGCTTCCTTGGTCTCCCGGTTGACCAGCAGGTTGGGGCCCTCGTCGACCTTGCCGGTCAGCTGCGGGTTGTTGACGTCCACACCGGTGTCGATGACCGCGACCGTCACCTTGTCGCCGGTGGTCCTCCCGCCCTGCCACAGTTCGTCCAGCAGCAGCCGCTGGAGCGACCACGGCACGGTCTGCACGTCGGGCGCGGGCTTGGGGCAGTCGCCGGCCGCGGCCAGTCCGGGGCCTCCCTCGGCGTACGCCGGGGCGGCGAGCGGGCCGCCCAGCACCGCCAGCGCGGCGAGCACCGCGGCCGCCTTCCGGTACCCGTGTCGGGACACCCTGCCACCCCTCATGTCGTCCACCCGTGCCGCGCGTCGGGGGCGGGTGCCCGGAATCCGGGTACCCGCCCCCTGTCGTTCCCTACGGAACCCGAACGTCAGCCCCAGAGCCTGGCGTTGGCGTCCTCGGTCGTCTTGTAGCTCTGCGCGGCCTGCTCCAGCGAGTTCGCGATCTGGGTGCAGGTCTGCTGGAGGTCCGCGGCCTTGGAGTCCCACACGGCCTGGTGGGCCTGGTAGCCCTGCTGGGCCGCACCCTGCCAGCTGGAGGCGATGCGGGTCACGTTGCCCTTGAGGTCGTTCAGCAGGTGGTCGATGCGGCTCGCCGAGGCCTTGACCTCCTCGGCCGCCTGGTGGACGGTCTGGAAGTTGACGAGAATGTGGTCGGACACGGTGTCTCCCTTGACGAGGGTGCGGAGCGCCGCGCGGTGGGCGGCGGACGCTCCGCGGTGCGGTGGATCAGGACAGGACGGCGATCAGCGCAGGTGCGTGTTCGACGCGGACGCGTCGGTCAGCCCTGGGCGGAGGAGAACATCGCCTTCTGCTCCTCTTCGGTGGCCGCGTACTGCTTGGTGGTCAGCTCGATCGCGTTCTTGATCGCGTCCAGCGACCGCTTGAGCGCCTCGATGTCGTCGTTCACCCGGCGCTGCAGGTCGGAGTAGGCGTTCGCCGCCTGGCCCTGCCAACCACTGGTGATGCCGGAGACCGTGCCGAGCAGCTTGGTCTTCTCAGCCTCGATCTTGCCGATGGCCTCTTCGATCTGCTTGGCGAAAGCCAGCATCTCCTGAGCAGTCATCGTGAACTGGCCAGCCATGCTCCACCGTCCCCCATGAGACAACATTTACGTGCACGGACGGCCCGGTGGGCCGACCGCCGCATCACCGACGTGATGTCCAGCAGCACTGTAGTCGGCACACGCAGCTCACCCAACACCGAGCACTGACTAGTTACCAGACCATGACACTGGGTCCAATTCGGTTGCCCCGCTTGGCCGGTCAGGCGTTCTGCGGCTGGGCGGCGGCCTTCGCCGTCAACGGCGGGCCCGCCGGGACCAGGTCGGACCACTCCTTCGGGACCGGCAGCGGCTGGACGCCCTGGTAGCCCAACCGGGCCTGGTTGGCGCCCGGTTCGTCCTTCGGCTGGTCCGGCTCCTGGGACGGCGCACCGGGCGCCGGCGTGGCACCGGGCTGCGGTGCCGACGGCTTCGGGGCGGCGCTCTGGCCGGGCTGCGGCGAAGCGGCGGAACGCTGGCTGCCGTCGCTGTTGGCCGGGACGGAGTAGCGCAACCCGGTCTCGGTGATCAGGAAGTCGGACCCGGAACCGGCCGCGGAGGCGTCCAGCGAGCGGTAGAACAGCCCGCGCCCGGGGGTCACGTACGCCGCCCCGGCGCCGTTGTTGTACGGCGCGGGGTACGAAGTCCCGGCCCAGACCGAACGCTTGGCCGTCTTCCCGTCCTCGGCGAAGCCGTCGAAGGTGCTGCACACGACCATCCGGGCGTCCTGGCGGTCCTGCCAGTTGTTCACCGGGGCGCCGGTCTTCAGCGGCCAGTCCGCCGCGGTGCCCTTCAGCGGGACGTCGCCGCCCAGCTTGGAGAGGTCGGCCGGGCCCATCTCGTCGCTGCGCGGCTTCTTGTCCTGGTCGTACTTGTAGAGCATCTGGTAGGCCGGGTTCTGCCGGATCAGCTCCGCCTGGAACGGGGTGACCAGGTAGAGCTGCTCCTTGCCGACCACGTAGTGGCGGTCCTGGTAGTGGACCAGCCGGCCGATCCGGCGGTCGGCCTGGTTGCTCAACTCCACCTTGGAGTTGGGGGCCTGGCTGTCGGCGACCCCCTCGACCTGCGGGAAGGCGATCGCGGTCCCGTTCACCAGGGTGTCGAGCCACTCCCGCTTGACCCGCTGCGGCACCGCGTTGGGCCCGAACACCGCGGTGATCAGCGCCTTGCGCTCCTTCTCGTCCGACTGCGGGGAGCCGATCTGGTGCTTGCGGCCCTGCGCGTCCACCACGTACAGGGCCGCACCCGCGGCGGCCGCCTGACCCGACGCCGGCGCCGCCGAGATCTGCTGCTCGTCGGCCTGCTGCACCAGCATCAGCTGGTCCGGGCCGAGCATCCGGTCCTTGGCCGCCAGCGTCGCCGAGTCCGCGCCGCCCGCCACGAACACCGCCTGGTTGACGGTCTCCTGCTTGTCGTCCGAGCCCGGGCGGTCGCAGACCGTCCACTTCATCGACTGGCTCGCCTTGTCCTTGCCCGGCAGCTTGTCCGGCGCGTACGGGATGCCGATCGTCGGACCGTGGTTGGGGTACCGGTCGAGCACCCCGTCGTCCACCACCACGACCTTGGCGTCGGCGGGCAGCACCAGCCGCGCCGAGGACATGTTGAGCACCTGGTGCAGCCGCCTGGTCTTGTTGTCCGGATCGGTGAGCACCACGTACCGGGTGGTCGACTGCTTGCCCTGGATGATGTTCTTGCCGTCGTCCCACTTCACCGGCGCGGCCGGCTTGAAGACCCCCCAGAGCCCGAAGCCGGCCACGATCACCGCCCCGGCCAGCACGCTCGGCAGCACCGCCTTCACCGGCCGCGGCGCGTCCTCGTCACTGCCGCCCCCGGCGGGCAGCAGGAAGGCGCCCACCGTGCGCTTGCGGGCGAAGGTGTAGGCGTTCAGCTCGTCCCGGCGCGATGCCATCCTCGTCGTCCCCCTCGTCAGACCCTGCCGGACCTCCTCGGACCGGCCTGCCCCGGTCACCCACCGGGCACGAACCGGCGTGAACCCTCTACGATGCGGCAGCAGACGGTGAGTACGGTACGGGTACGGTCCGCGACACAGCCAGCCGGGCCGCGACAACGGATCAGAGAGGGCCACCGGGGGATGCCAAGCCAGACCGCTCCAGGACGCCGCCGCAGTACGGGCGGTGGCAGGTCGCGCCGGGCCGGCCGGGCGCAGGCCGCGCCGCCGGCCGAGACCGGGACCGCCCGGCCACAGCCGACCGGTACCGGGGGCGGCGGCGCCGTCCAGGTCCGGGTCAATCCCCGACCGGGGCTGCTCGGCGGTCGGTTGAGGCTCCAGCAGCTCGTCCTGGTCGAGGTCGCGGCCGCCCTGGTCGCGGTCGGCTGGACGATCAGCCGACCGGCCGCGGCCGGCTTCGGCGCGGTCTCACTGGTCCTGCTCGTCCTCGCGGTCGTGCCGGTGCGCGGCCGCACCCTGCCGGAGCTGCTGAAGGTCCGCGCCGCCCTCAAGTCCCGCCGCAAGCAGGCCAGGACGCTGCTGCCGCCGGCCGGCACCGATCCGGGCCTGGCGCCCGCGCTGGAGCTCGAACCGGCGCTGCGCACCTGCACCCACGCCACCGAGGCCGAGTTCGGCGGCCGACCGGTCCGCCGGGAGACCGGCATGGTCGGCGACGGCACCTTCCTCAGCTCGGTGCTGCTCGTCCAGGCCAAGGACCAGCCGCTGCGCCCGGCGCGCACCGCGCTGCCGCTGCCGCTGGACGTGGTCTGCTCGGCGCTCACGGTGGACGACATCACCCTGGAGTCCGTGCAGTTGGTCCAGCACACCCAGCCGGCCCCGGCCCAGCACCTGCCCGACCAGTCGTTGGCCGCCCGCGCCTACCGCGAGCTGCCGGACGGCACCTCCACCCCCGGGCTGCGGCTGACCTGGGTCGCGCTCAAGCTCGACCCGGAGCGCGCGGCGACCGCCGTGCGGGCCCGCGGCGGCGGCGAGGAGGGCGCCCGCAAGGCGCTGCAGCGGGTCACCGACCAGCTGGCCGGGCGGCTCAACAGCGCCGGGTTCAACGCGACCGTGCTGGACGAGCGCGAGCTGATCGCCGCACTGGCCATCTCCACCTGCGCCAACCCGATCGCCGTGGCGGGCCGCCAGGGCACCGGCAGCGGCAGCGGCGGCACCACCCGCCGCACCCAGGAGGGCAACCGGTTCTGGCGGATCGACGACCGCTGGCACACCACCTACTGGATCTCCCGCTGGCCGCAGCTGAGCCGCCCCGACGGCACCGCGGGCCGGATCGCGGCACCGGACCTGGTCAACCTGGTCACCGGCTCCCCGGCACTCGCCAGCACCTTCAGCCTCACCGCCGGGCACGGCACCGGCGGCTCGGTGACCGTCAGCGGGCACCTGCGGGTGACCGGACGCAACGAGGACGAGGTCGGACAGGTCGGCCGCCTGGTGGAGACCCGGGCCCAGAGCACCGGCCTCGGCCTGGTCCGACTCGACCTGGAGCAGGCCCCCGGCATGCTCGCCACCCTGCCGCTCGGAGGGGCTTCCTGATGGCGTACCAGACCTATCCCGCCCTCGCCCCGCAGCCCGGCGCCGAGCAGCGCCGGGCCCGGCCGCGGATCCTGCCCGGCTTCGGGCTGCGCGGCCCCCGCCGGGAGAAGCACGTGCTGGAAGCGGCCGACCTCGCGGCGCTGGCCTTCCCGGTCGGCGACGACGGCGTGGTGATCGGCGTCGACCCGCACGGCCTGCCCGCGGTGCTCGGCCTGTTCCGCCCGACCTCGTACGACCTGGTGCTGGTCGGCGGCATGTGGACGGCGCAGATCATCGCGCTGCGGGCGGCGGCGATCGGCGCCCGGGTCGCGGTGGAGACCGCCCGCGGCCAGCTGTGGGGCCCGATGGCCCAGGCGGCCGGCGGCGGCCAGCCCTGCGTGACGATCCACCAGGTCGGAAGGCTCGGCCCGCAGGGCGCCTCGGTGGCCTCGCCGGTGCTGGTGGTGCGCGACCTCGGCGCCCGCCCGCCGCGCAGCCGGCTCTCCGCCGCGCCCTGGCAGACCACCCTGACGCTGCTGCCCTACCTGGGCCCGAACGCCTCCCGGGTGCTGAACGCGGCCGACCTGGTCGGCGTGCAGCGGGTCTCGCCCCAGGAGGCGGAACTGACCGGCCGGGTGCTGTCACTGCCGCCGGAGGACGTGGCCGCGCTGCCCACCCTCGGCGACGACCTGACCCTGTGGGCGACCCGGATGCGCCGTCAGTACGTACGGGCCGTGGCCGGGCAGGCAGAACAGCAGGTGCTCGGCGGGCCGCGAAGGATGGACTGAGCGCCGGCTCGCCGCACCCGGCGGGCCGGCGGGGAGCGAAGCCGCCTTCAGCGGGGGTTGCCGTACGGCCTAGTCTTTGATGCGGCAACGGCACCGCTGAACAAGCGGCGGCGAACACGAGGGAGCCAGAAGTGAGTAGCGATCGGGACGGCGTCTACGTCGGCGACAACGCGGCGGAGGACGACGACGACTGGTCGGACGCACCTGACTACACTCCCCCGTCCTGGTACGTGCAGACCGAGCCCGCGGCGACTCCGGCCGCCCCGGCTCCGGCCCCGGCCACCGAGGTGGCGGCGGCCACGGCCGATGCCCCGGCAGCCACTCCCGCCCCGGCTCAGGCTCCGGCGACCGTCCAGGCCCCGGCGGCCGAGGCCGCGCCCGCCCCCGTCCCGGCTCCGACACCCGCTCCCGCGCCCGCGCCCGTTCCGGCCCCGCCGGTGCAGGCCGAGGCGCAGCACGTCCCGTTCCCGGCGGCCGGGCCGATGGCGCCGCAGGCCGCCGAGCAGCCGCAGGCCGGCTGGCCGGGGCCGGAGGGCGCGGCGGCGGCGCAGCCCCAGCCGTATCCGGCGCCGACGCCGATGCCGATGCCCGCCGTGGCCGGCCAGGCGGGGCAGCCCGCCCCGCAGCCGCAGAACTTCGCGCAGCCGCCCGTGCAGCAGGCGCCGCCGCAGCACCCCCAACACCCCCAACACCCCCAAGATCCGCAGGTGGCGCAGGTCGCGCAGGGGGCGCAGCCGGCCTGGGACCCGCAGGCCGTGTGGGCCGCGCAGCAGGCCCAGCAGGCCGCCGCCCCGCAGCAGCCGGCCCCGGCCACCCAGCTGCAGCCAGGCCCGGTGCCGCAGCCAGGGCCGGTGGACCCGCGCCAGGGCGGCTGGCCGCAGCCCGTTCTCGGCCGGCCTGGCCCGCAGGCCCAGCCGCAGCCCGTCCAGCCGCAGCCGGTCCAGCCCCAGCCCCAGCCCCAACCCCAACCGCAGCCCGTCCAGCCGTGGCAGCAGCACCCGCAGACCCCCCAGGCCGGCGCGTTCCAGCAGGCCGCCGCCCCGCAGCAGACCGCGCACGGCGCGCCGCTCGGCTACACCGCCGCCGTCGAGCTGTCCTCGGACCGGCTGCTGCGCAGCCAGCCCAAGCAGCAGCGCCAGCAGCCGCGCTTCCAGTTCGGCGGCAAGGCCGCGGCGGCCGAGAAGGCCCGCAAGCTGGAGATCATCCGCGCCCCGGTGCTGAGCTGCTACCGGATCGCCGTGATCAGCCTCAAGGGCGGCGTCGGCAAGACCACGACCACCACGGCGCTCGGCGCGACCCTGGCCAGCGAGCGCCAGGACAAGGTGATCGCGATCGACGCCAACCCGGACGCCGGCACCCTGGGCCGCCGGGTCAAGCGCCAGACCGGCGCGACCATCCGCGACCTGGTGACGGCCATTCCGCACCTGCGCAGCTACATGGACATCCGTCAGTTCACCTCGCAGGACCTGAACTCCGGCCTGGAGATCCTGGCGAACGACGTCGACCCGGCGGTCTCGACCACCTTCAACGACTCGGACTACCGCCAGGTGATCGACGTGCTGGGCCGCCAGTACCCGATCATCCTGACCGACTCCGGCACCGGCCTGCTGTACAGCGCGATGCGCGGGGTGCTGGACCTGGCCGATCAGCTGATCATCGTCTCCACCCCCAGCGTGGACGGCGCCTCCAGCGCCTCGACCACCCTGGACTGGCTCTCCGCGCACGGCTACGCGGCCCTGGTGCAGCGCAGCATCACCGTGGTCTCCGGGGTGCGCGAGACCAGCAAGATGATCAAGATCGAGGACATCGTCGCGCACTTCCAGACCCGCTGCCGCGGCGTGATCGTGGTGCCGTTCGACGAGAGCCTGGCGGCCGGCGCCGAGGTCAACCTCGACATGATGCGCCCCAAGGTCCGCGAGGCGTACTTCGAGCTGGCCACCCTGGTCGGCGAGGACATCGTCCGGGCTCAGCAGACCGCCGCCCAGCAGGCCGGCTGGCAGCAGCAGGCGCAGGCGCCCCACCCGCAGCCCGGCGGTCAGCCACAGCCGTACGCCGACCCGCAGCAGCAGCCCCAGCCGTACCCGCAGGCCGGCCAGCCCGCCCCCGGGGCACCGTGGGCACCTCAGCCCGGCCAGGCCCCGCCGCCCCCGCCCGGGTACGGCTACCCGCAGCAGCCCGCCCCCGGGGCGCCCTGGCCGCAGCAGCCTGGGCCGGGCTACGGCTACCCGCCGCAGGCGCCCCAGCAGTGAGACGGACGGAAGGGCCCGCCGACACCGGTCGGCGGGCCCTTCCGTCGCGTTCCGCGGCTCAGAGGCCGTCGGTCAGCTCCCGCGCCCGCTTGACGTCGTCGGCCATCCGGTCCAGCAGCGCGTCGATGGAGTCGAACTTCTCCATCCCGCGCAGGTAGGCCAGGAAGTCCACGGCCACGTGCATCCCGTACAGGTCCAGGCCGACCCGGTCGATCGCGTACGCCTCCACGGTGCGGGAGGTGCCGTCGAAGGTCGGGTTGGTGCCGACCGAGATCGCCGCCGGCATCCTCTCCCCGTCCGCGGTCAGCCAGCCCGCGTACACGCCGTCGGCCGGGATCGCGCTGTGCGGCACGGTCTCGACGTTGGCGGTCGGGTAGCCCAGCTCGCGGCCGCGCTGCGCACCGCGCACCACCACGCCCTCGACCCGGTGCGGGCGGCCCAGCACCTCGTTGGCGCCGGCCATGTCCCCGGCCTCGACCAGCCGGCGGGTCAGGCTGGAGGAGAACGGCTGGCCGTCCCCGGCCGTGCCGCACACCTGGAGGTCGATCACCTCGACCTCGAAGTCGTCCGCCCGGCCCAGCTCGCCGAGCAGCGCCACGTTCCCGGCGGCCCGGTGCCCGAAGCGGAAGTTGGGGCCCTCGATGACGAGCCGCGCGCGCAGCGCGTCCACCAGCACCTGCCGGACGAAGTCCTCCGGGGACTCCTGCGAGAACTCGGTGGTGAACGGCAGCACCAGCACCGCGTCCACCCCGAGCTCCTCGATCAGCTCGGCGCGGCGCGGGTGCGGCGCGAGCAGCGGCGGGTGGCTGCCCGGACGGATGACCTCGCGCGGATGCGGGTCGAAGGTCACCACGACCGAAGGGAGACCGAGTTCGCGGGCGCGCTCGACCGCCCGCCCGATGATCAGCTGATGTCCTCGGTGAACCCCGTCGAACGAACCGATGGTGACGACGCCGCGTCCCCAGTCACCGGGGATCTCCTCCAGGCCACGCCAGCGCTGCACCTGACCGCTCCTTGTTCCGTACGGTGCGTACCCTCTGTACGCTCAAACGCTCAAACCCGAACCCCTATAGCGTGCCATGCGCCTGCCCCGGCTCAGGCACCGGAATACGGGTTGAGCGCACCGACAACCCCGCCGCCCGCCCGGGCAGCGGCCGCTCGGCGTCGGCGGCAGCATACTGAGGCTCCCGTCCGGCCGCAGCCGAAGCCCGCATCCGGGCCGTCCGGGGGCCGTCCGGGGCGGTCGGCGCGGCCCCGGGCTCCCGGCGGGCGAGCAGCAGGGCGAAGGCCGCGGACCGCCCGGCGCAGCGCGCCAGGAGCTCGTCCGCGCCCGGCAGACCGGAAACGGCGCGGGCCAGCACCGCCCGGGCCCGGGCCGGCCGCTCGGCTCCGCAGTGCTCGGCGAGCCCCTCCACGGCCGCGGTCAGCACCGCCGGATCGGTCTCGGCGGCGAGCAGGGCGTCCAGCAGCTCGCAGCGCAGCGCGTCCGCCGCCGGGTCGGCCACCGGGACGGACAGCGCCCGGGCGAACGGCCGCCGCACCGCCGCGCCGCGGGCGGCCAGCACGGCGTCGAGCAGCGCCCGCAGCTCCGGCCGGTCGGCCGGGCCGACGGCGGACGCGCGGGCGAGCCGGCGGCCGAGGTAGTCGACGGCGACCGGGCCGGCCAGCCCCGGGTCCGCCCGCAGCAGCCGGACGGCCAGCTCGGCGCCCCGCCGCACAGCGGCCGGGGCGGTGGCGTCGGCGAGCACCCGCAGCGTCTCGGCGGGGGCCGCGCCGGGGGCCGCCGACCGGTCGGCGAACGCGGCCAGCACGGCCTCCGGGTCGCTCTCCAGGGCCGGGGCGAGCGCCCCCGGGGTGAGGAGGGCGTCCCCGCCCGCCCGGAACCGGGCGAGCGCGGCCGGCAGGTACGCGGCCCGGGTCACCGGGTCGCCGACCAGCAGGGCCAGCGCGGCCCCGTGCAGGCCGGGCTCGTCCTCGCGGCCGAGCAGGGTCAGCGCGGTGTACCGCAGCAGCTCGGCCCCGGCACCGGAGGCGTACGGGGCGGCCCGCAGGGCGTGCACGGCGGCCGCGACGTGCCGTTCCGGCCGCCGGTCGTGGCTCCAGCGGTCGACCGCCCGGCAGAGCGCGGACGGCTCCTCGGCGGCGAGCACGGTGAGCAGCGCGTCCGCCCTCGGGTGCGCGGCGTCGGCCAGCGCGTCGGCCAACTCGTCCAGGGCGAGCCGCCGGTGGGCGTACAGCAGGTCGTGGGCGAGGTCGGCGGTGGTGCGGCCGGGACGGCCGGGCAGGCCGCGCGGGTCCTCGAACCAGGCGCAGAGCAGCGGGACCACCGTCACCGGGTCGGCGCGCAGCCGTCCGGCCACCACGGCGAGGAAGCGCTGCCCCGGCCCGTCGGCGGCCACCAGGCGGCGCAGTAGGGCGAGTTCGGCCTCGGCGGGCAGGCCGAGCCCGGTCCAGAAGGCCGGGCCGAAGCGGCCGAGCCCGGCCACCGGGAGCGCCGCCGCGCCCGCCGGGCCCGCCCGTTCGGCGGTCCTGGCGGCCAACTGGTCGAGCAGCGCCCGGTGTTCGGCGGGCTCGGGGCTGGCGGCCAGGCCCGCGGCGAGCAACCGGGCCGCCCACCAGGCGGGTTCGCTGCCCGGCGGGCGCAGGTCCAGGGCACGCCAGATCCGGTGCAACCACGGGTCCAGGGCGCCGGCGCCCCAGGTCCCGGCCACCCGGCACAGCGCGGCGGCGACCGGGCCGATCCGGTGCCGGGGGACGGCGCACGCCCCGGCGGCGGCCTCCCCGGTCAGGCCGTCTCCGGACTCGGCGGACCGGGGCGGGGTGTCCTCGGCCTCGCCGAGCAGCAGCCGCAGCGCCGCGTCCAGGTCCAGGTGCCGGCCCTGCGCCCAGTCCGCGAACTCCCCGTGTGCGAAGCGGAAGCCGGGGCCGGCCGGGACGAACAGGCCCTCGGCGAGCACCGCCGCGGCCCAGCCGCCCTCGACCGGGAACAGCTCCTCGAAGTCGGCCCGGTCCAGCCCGCCGGCCGCCTCGCCGCCGAGCGCCAGCCGGGCCGCCTCGTGCACCCGCCCGGCCACCGCCGTCGCGAGCCGGCGCACCCGCCCGGGCCGGGGAGGAGCCTGCCGCACCGCGCCCCGGCGATGGGCGCCCGGGCGGCGCGGCCGGCCGTCCTCGGCCAGCCGCTGGGCCACCCGCAGGCAGCTCAGGTCCAGGAAGGCGTCGAACAGCTCGTCCCGGCGCACCGGCCCGTCGCTCAGCCCCTCGGCCCACAGCTCCCCGGCCAGCCGGATGGCCAGCGGGTGCCGCGCGTCCTCGGCGGCGGCCGGGTGGCCGGGCGGCAGCCCGTACCGGTGGCGCACCCGCTCGGCCGCTCCGGGGGGCAGCGGCCCGAGCCGCTGTCCGGCCAGGCTCGGCCCGCCCGGGCCGCGGCCGTCCGTCCGTACGGTGGGGGCGCCGCCCAGATCGCCGTCCGGGGGCGGGCCGGCCGGCCCGCGGGTACGGCCGGGACCGCCGCCGCCCCAGGTGTCGGCCGCGAGCCGTTCCCACAGCTCCTCCCCGCAGGCGGTCAGCAGCCTGGCCCCGCAGCCGGTCAGCCACTGCCCGGCGCCGCGCAGCCAGCGCGCGTCCACCGGCAGCGGGGCCTCCTCGGGGCCGTCCAGGACCACCAGCAGCGGGCGTCCGGCCGCCGCGCACAGGGCCGCCACCGACTCGGGCGCGGGTGCCGGGACGCCGAGTCCGGCCGCCGCGGCGGCCAGCGCCCGTTCCACCGGCTCGGCGAGCGACCGGTCCCCGGCGCGCAGGTCGGCGCCGCGCAGCCAGAGGGTGGGCAGCGGGTCGGCGGCGGCACCGCGGCGAACGGCCAGCGCGGCCAGTTCGGTGGTGCGCCCGCTGCCGGGGGCGCCGACCAGCACGGTGACGGTCTCGGCCGGCTCCTCCCCGACGAGGCCGTCCGGCCGGTCCACCCGGTCCGCGGCCATCCGGGCCACCCGCCCCGGTCCGGCCCCGGCGGTAGCGGTCCGGGCGGCGGTCAGCCGCAGCACCCCGGCCAGGTTGAGCGCCCGCCCGTAGCCGGGCACCGCCGCCGCGTTGCCCGCCAGCAGCCCGGCCAGCACCCCGGCGTCCGCCGCCCCGCCGCCGGCCGCCACGGCCGGCAGTGCCCCGCCGTGCCGGGGTCCGCGCACGGCGGGCGCGGCCAGCGCGACCACCGCGCCGCTGCGGGCGTCCAGCACCGGTGAGCCGGCCGGCACGGCGACCCCGGTGACCACCGGCACGTCCAGCAGCAGCACCCCGCCCAGCCGGTGTCCCCGGTACTCCGCGCCGGTGGCCCCGAGCAGCCCGCAGCGCAGCGCCACGATCCGTCCGTCCTCCCCCGCCAGGGCCGGCAGCAGCACCTCGTGCCCGGGCGCGGCGGCGGCCAGCGGCAGCGGCGGCACCGGCAGCCCGCCGACGGCGCCGGTGCGCAGCAGGGCGAGCCCGTGCTCGGGCAGCGGCAGGACGGCGCCCGGGCCGAGCACCCTGCGCTGCCCGCCGGGGGTGTCAAGGACGATCCGGTCCAGGCCCGCCACGCTCTCGTGCGCCGTCAGCACGCTCCCCTGCCGGTCGGCGACGAACCCCAAGCCGTGCAGCCGCCCGTCGAGGTCGCGGATCCGCAGCAGGTACCGCCCCGGATCGCCCTCCTGGAACCCCGGCATCCCCGCGCCCCTTCGGCCGTCGCTCGCTCGCCCGGGGAGCCTGCCCGCCGGGGCGGCGGCCCGACCGCGCCCGCGCCGCTCACCACGGGCGTTCACTCCGCGCGCTCCGCCGTGCGGGTGAATCTCCCCGTTCGGGTGAAGGAGCGTCCGGATACGGCGGAGCCCCCGTCGGGATGACTCCCGACGGGGGCTCCGCCGACGGCGACGGGCCGTCAGCCGACGAAGACCGCGACCGGCTTCGCCTGCCCGTCCTTCTCCTCGACCAGCGCCAGGAAGCGCCCGTCCGGCCCGAACACGGCGATCGGCCCGTCCACACCCAGCCCGGGTGCCTTCAGCCGGGCGCCGTGCGACAGCTTCTGCGCCGAGGCCTCGTCCAGGTCCCAGCGCGGGAAGGCGGCGGCCGCGGCCTCACCGATCGGCAGCACCTCCAGCCCCTTGGCCGACTCCCCGGTGACCTCGGTCTCCAGCTGCTCCAGGGTGCGCGCCGACTCCACCCCGTACGGCCCGACCCTGGTGCGCCGCAGCGCGGTCAGGTGCCCGCCGACGCCCAGCCCGGCGCCGAGGTCCCGGGCCAGCGCCCGGATGTAGGTGCCGGAGGAGCACTCCACGGTGACGTCCAGGTCGATCACCGGGGTGCCGTCCTCGGCGACCGCCGCGCGCTGCCCGTGCACGGTGAAGGAGTGGATCGTGGTCGGCCGGGCCGCCAGCTCGAAGTCCTCGCCCTCGCGCACCCGCGCGTACGAGCGCTTGCCGTCGATCTTGATCGCGCTGACCTTCGACGGCACCTGCATGATCTCGCCGGTGAGCGCCGTGATCCCGGCGTCGATCGCCTCCCGGGTGACGGCGCCGGCCGGGGCCGAGGAGGTCACCTCGCCCTCGCGGTCGTCGGTGACGGTGGTCTGGCCGAGCCGGATGGTCGCCTCGTACGTCTTGGCGGTGAGCATCAGGTGGCCGAGCAGCCGGGTGGCCCGCTCGACGCCGATCACCAGGACACCGGTGGCCATCGGGTCCAGCGTGCCGGCGTGCCCGACCTTGCGGGTCCCGGCCAGCCACCTCAGTTTGGCGACGACCCCGTGGGAGGTGATGCCCTCGGGCTTGTCGACGATCACCAGGCCGTCCGGGCCGGTGCCTTTGCGCTTCATCGAGCTCTTTCTCTCAACCGTCAATTGTTCTGGGGCGTCAGCTCTGAAGAACGTCGAAGAACGTCAGAGACGATCAACGTACCGGCCCCAGCGCGGCGCGGAACCGCCCGACCACCGCGGCCACGTCCTCCCGGACGCTGAACCCGGCCGCGAAGACGTGTCCCCCGCCGCCCAGTTCGGCGCAGGCCGCGGCGACGTCCACCGCGCCCTTGGAGCGCGAGGAGCCGCGCAGCGTCCCGTCCGGGTCCTGCTTCAGCACCAGCGCCACCTCGGCCTCGGCCGGGCGGCGCAGGATGTCGATCAGCCCCTCGATCTCCTCGACCGTGACGCTGAACAGCGCGAGGTCCTGGTACGGCACCCAGGTCCACACCAGGCCCAGCCCGCCGGCCGCCTCCGGCTCGTAGACGGCCCGGTCGAGCGCGCCCGCGAGCACCTTGAGGTAGCCGAAGGAGGAGGTGTCCCACAACTGCCGGGAGATCAGGTCGTGCCGGATGCCGGTGGCCAGCAGCCGCCCGGCCAGTTCGTGGGTGGCCGGCGTGGTCGCCCGGTACTTGAACGAGCCGGTGTCGGTGGCGACCCCGGTGTAGAGGCAGGTGGCCAGCTCCTGGTCGAGCCCGACGCCGAGCCGGCGCAGCAGTTCGTCGACCAGCACGGCGGTGGCCGGTGCGGTCGGGTCGATCAGCTGGTGGGTGCCGAAACCCGGGTTGGAGGCATGGTGGTCGAACACCACCAGGACGGGCGCGGCGAAGGCCTTGTCGTGCAGCAGGCCGAGCCGGCTCCGCGCGGCGACGTCGAAGCAGAGCACCAGCTCGGGCACCTCCGGCACCTCGGCGGCCGGCACGATCAGCTCCTGGCCGGGCAGGAACGCCAGCGACTCGGGCACGATCTGCGGGTCGTCCCCGAAGGAGACCCGCACCTGCTTGCCGAGCGCGCGCAGCGCCAGCGCGGCCGCCAGCGAGGAGCCCAGCGCGTCGCCGTCCGGGCAGATGTGGCAGATCAGGTCGATCGACCGGGCCCGCCCGATCTCCGCCACCACCTGCTGCCAGAGCAGCTCGAACCCGCTCTCCTCGGCGCGCGGGGCCGGGAGCGCCGCGAGGGCACCCTCCACCGTGCTGGTGGAGGACGCCCCCGTGGTCGATCCGGCTCGCGAGGCGGCCTCGGCCGGCTCACCCGCCATGACTACTCGTCCTCGTCGTCACGCTCGGCCCCCGGGACCCGGTACGGGTCCGCGTCGCCGGCGTAGGCCGCCCCGGCGGCCTGGGTGCGCACCGCGGCGTCCGAGGTGCGGGCCCGGTCGAGCAGGTCGTCGATGTTCCGGGCGTTGTCCGGCAGCGCGTCCGCGACGAAGGTCAGCGTCGGGGTGAAGCGCACCCCGATCTTGCCGACCTCGGAACGGATCACGCCCTTGGCGCTCTCCAGCGCGGCCGCGGTGGCCTCGCGCTCGGTCTCGTCACCGAAGACGGTGTAGAAGACGGTGGCCTCGCGCAGGTCCCCGGTCACCCGGGTGTCGGTGATGGTCACGAACCCCAGGCGGGGGTCCTTGATCCGCCGTTCCAGGGTCTGGGCGACGACCACCTGGATGCGGTCGGCGAGCTTGCGCGCCCTAGCGGTGTCGGTCACGTTGCCTCCTCGTGCAATGGGCCCGGTACCCGGGCGAAACTGCGCACCCGTCGGGGCCCACGCCCCAAAGTACCGGCCCGCGCCCGGCCTTGCGGGCGCTCTCGGTCCTGATCCGTGTGAGAACGGCGACTTCCGTCGGCCGGCTCCACAGCTCTCATTCGTCGTCGTCGTTGTGGTAGCGCCTCCTCGCGGAGAGGAGTTGTACCTCGGGGCGGCCGGCGACCAACCGCTCACAGCTGTCCAGGACCTCGGTGACGTACCCGGCTTCGCCGGAGACCACCGCGAGGCCGATCTCGGCCCGGCGGTGGAGGTCCTGGTTCCCGGTCTCGGCAGCGCACACGCTGTACTTGCGCTGCAGTTCGGCCACGATGGGCCGCACGATCGAACGCTTCTCCTTGAGCGAGTGGACGTCGCCCAGCAGCAGGTCGAAGGTGAGTGTTCCCACGAACATGTGTGACAGGTCAAGCCGACCTGGAAGGCCTCGGGGAGCAGCCCGGAACCGGGCCGACACCCCAGGACCCTACACAGCGAGACCGGGGCCGGGGGGGGGGGGGGCCCCCCCCCGCCCCCCCCCCCCCGCCCCCCCCAAACCCGGGGGGTGTTAAAAAAAAAGACACCCCCACACAGA
>NZ_JBHTWX010000037.1:36114-72953 GCF_042792155.1 Kitasatospora sp. NPDC056651
ATGCCCCCACAACTGTGTCCCGGGGGCGGGTCGCGGGTAACACCCCCCTTCTCCCGGCCCCGGCTGACACCGACTAGGCGCGCGGCTTCTCGCGCATCTCGTAGGTCTCGATGATGTCCTCGACCTTGATGTCGTTGAACGACCCCAGGGTGACACCGGCCTCGAAGCCCTCGCGGACCTCGGTCGCGTCGTCCTTGAAGCGGCGCAGACCCTCGATGGTGAGGCCCTCCGCCACGACCTTGCCGTCGCGCAGCAGGCGGGCCTTGGTGTTGCGGCGGATGATGCCGTCGCGGACCAGGACACCGGCGATGTTGCCGAACTTGGAGGAGCGGAAGACCTCGCGGATCTCCGCGGCGCCGAGGCGCACCTCCTCGTACTCCGGCTTGAGCTTGCCCTTGAGGGCGTTCTCGATCTCCTCGATCGCCTGGTAGATGACCGAGTAGTACCGGACGTCCACGCCTTCCTTGTCGGCCGCGGTGCGCGCACGGCCTTCGGCGCGCACGTTGAAGCCGATGATGATGGCGTCCGAGCCCATCGCCAGGTCGACGTCGGACTCGGTGATCGCGCCGACGCCGCGGTGCAGCACCCGGAGCTCGACCTCCTCGCCCACGTCCAGCTTGACGAGGGCGTCCTCGAGGGCCTCGACCGAACCGGAGACGTCACCCTTGATGATGAGGTTGAGCTGCTCGATGGAGCCGGCGGCGATGGCCTTGTCCAGGTCCTCCAGGGACACCCGGACCCGACGCTGCGCGAAGGCGGCGTTGCGGTCGCGGGCCGAGCGCTTCTCGGCGATCTGGCGGGCGGTGCGGTCCTCGTCGACGACGATGAAGCTGTCGCCGGCGCGGGGCACCGAGGTCAGACCGAGCAGCAGCACCGGACGGGACGGGCCGGCCTCGGCGAGGTTGTTGCCGTTCTCGTCCAGCATGGCGCGGACGCGGCCGTAGGCGTCGCCCACGACGATCGAGTCACCGACGCGGAGGGTACCGCGCTGGACCAGGACGGTCGCCATGGCGCCGCGGCCCTTGTCCAGGTGGGCTTCGATCGCAATACCCTGCGCGTCCTGCTCGGGGTTGGCCCGCAGGTCGAGCGAGGCGTCCGCGGTCAGGACCACGGCCTCCAGCAGCTGGTCGATGTTCAGACCCTGGCGCGCGGAGATGTCGACGAACATGGTGTCGCCGCCGTACTCCTCGGCCACCAGGCCGAACTCGGTCAGCTGGCCGCGGACCTTGGTCGGGTCGGCGCCCTCGACGTCGATCTTGTTGACGGCGACCACGATCGGCACATTGGCGGCCTTGGCGTGGTTCAGCGCCTCGACCGTCTGCGGCATGACACCGTCGTTGGCCGCGACCACCAGGATCGCGATGTCGGTGGACTTGGCACCACGGGCACGCATGGCGGAGAACGCCTCGTGACCCGGGGTGTCGAGGAAGGTGATCGGGCGCTCTTCGCCGTTCACCATCGTCGCCACCTGGTAGGCACCGATGTGCTGGGTGATGCCACCGGCCTCGCCGGCCACCACGTTGGACTTGCGGATCGCGTCCAGCAGTCGGGTCTTACCGTGGTCGACGTGACCCATGACGGTGACGACCGGCGGGCGCGGGGCCAGCTGGTCCTCGTCGCCCTCGTCGGCACCGAAGTCGATGTCGAACGACTCCAGCAGCTCGCGGTCCTCGTCGTCCCGGCTGACGATCTCCAGCTGGAAGCCCATCTCGCCGGCCAGCAGCTCGAGGGTCGCGTCGGAGACCGACTGGGTCGCGGTGACCATCTCACCGAGGTTGAACATGACGGAGACGAGCGCGGCCGGGTTGGCGTTGATCTTCTCCGCGAAGTCCATCAGCGAGGCGCCGCTCGACAGGCGAACGGTCTGGCCGTTGCCGCGAGGCAGCATCACACCGCCGACGGACGGGGCCTGCATGGCCTCGTACTCCTGGCGCTTCGCCCGCTTCGACTTGCGGCCACGCGCCGGGCGACCGCCCGGGCCACGACCGAAGGCGCCCTGCGTGCCACCACGGGCACCCGGGCCGCCGGGACGACCGCCGAAGCCGCCGGGACGCGGGCCGAAGCCGCCACCGCCGCCGGGGGCACCGCCACCGGGACGCGGGCCGCCGAAGCCGCCGCCACCGGCCGGACGCGAGCCCGGACCGGCCGGACGACCCTGGAAGCCGGGACGGGCACCGCCGGCACCCGGACCACCCGGACGGCCGCCGGGGCCACCCGGACCACGGCCACCCGGACCCGGACGCGGGCCGGCCGGACGCTGCGGCATCATGCCCGGGTTCGGGCGCGGCATGCCGGACGGGGTCGGGGCGCCGGGGCGCGGACCAGCCGGACGCGGCATGCCGTCGGGACGCGGAGCGCCACCGGGACGCGGCGCACCGGCACCCGGGGCACCGGCCGGACGCGGACGGTCGCCACCGGGACGCGGCGCACCGGCACCCGGAGCGCCGGCGGGACGCGGACGGTCGCCACCGGGACGCGGCGCACCGGCACCCGGGGCACCGGCCGGACGCGGACGGTCGCCACCCGGACGCGGACGGTCGCCACCCTGGGCACCACCCGGACGCGGAGCACCGCCCTGACCGCCCTGACGGCGGTCGCCGGGGCGGCCCATGCCGGTGGCGCTACCCGAGGTGAACGGGTTGTTGCCCGGACGCGGACCGGCCGGACGCGGGCCCGGACGGGCACCGCCGGCGGCCTGGCCACCACTCGGGCGCGGGGCCTGGGCGGCGGGACGCGGGGCCTCGGCCGGAGCCGGCGAGGAGAACTCGGCCGCGGGCGCGGCCGGGGCCGCCGGAGCGGCGGGACGCGCGGCCGGGCGCGGGCCCGGAGTCGGCGCGCCCGGCTTCGGGGCGGCGGGGGCGGCCGGCGCGGAAGGCGCGGCGGCAGCCGGGGTCGGACGGGGACCAGGGGTCGCGCTGGGGCGCGGACCCGGGGTCGGGGCGCCCGGCTTCGGGGCACCCGAGCCGGCCGCGGGGGAGGGCGCCGCGGGCTTCCGCGGGCCCGGCTTGGCAGCGGAACCACCACCGGTGGGGGCCACACCAAGCGCGTCAGTCAACTTGCGTACGACCGGCGCCTCGATCGTCGAGGACGCCGAACGGACGAACTCACCGAGCTCGGTGAGCTTGGCCATGACGGCCTTGCTCTCCAAGCCGAGCTCCTTGGCGAGTTCATAAACCCGGACCTTAGCCACTTCACTCCTGTCTATGAGTCCGGGGGTCTCGTCCGCCGGACTGTCGCTACTTCATGGGCGTACCCATCGCGTACTCATCGCGTACTCATCGAGTGCTCATCGCAATCTCGACCTACTTCCACATCGCGAGGTACCTGACTGGTGGCACGGCGCGCGGCTGCCCGCGCGCTGTGCTTTGTTGCGGTGGTTCTCCGCCGCGCGAGCGGCGACCGTCGCGGGAGGCGGTCCTGCTAGGAGGCTTCGCCGGCCCGCTCCCCGATGAACTCGCGGAGCCGCTCCGTGTCGAGCGCGCCCTGGAGCCGGAAGGCCCGGGGGAACGCCCGACGGCGGACCGCGAGGTCAAGGCAGCCGGAGTCGGGGTGCACGTGAGCGCCCCGGCCCGGCAGTGCGCCACGGGGATCAGGGACGCACTCGCCCTCGACCGCCGTGACACGCAACAGCTGGTGCTTGGCCGCTCGCTTGCGGCAGCCCACGCAGGTGCGTTCCGGGCGTGCTCGGACATGCGTCCGGCCAGACGAAGGCAAGTCTACCCCTCCGAAGCGACATGGCGCCGCCCTGCCGGTCCCGGAGGACCGACGAGGGCGGCTTCGACAACACTGACTACCGGGCCTGCGACTCTTCGGCCTGGCCTTCGGTGTCCGGACGGATGTCGATCCGCCACCCGGTCAGGCGCGCGGCCAGGCGGGCGTTCTGCCCCTCCTTGCCGATCGCCAGCGACAGCTGGTAGTCCGGCACGATCACCCGGGCGGAGCGCTGGACGGCGTCCACGATCTCCACGCTGGTCACCCGTGCGGGCGACAGGGCGGCGGCCACCATCTCCCGGGGGTCCTCGGACCAGTCGACGATGTCGATCTTCTCGCCGTGCAGCTCGCCCATCACCGCGCGCACCCGGGAGCCCATCGGGCCGATGCAGGCGCCCTTGGCGTTCAGGCCCTGGCGGCGCGACCAGACCGCGATCTTGGTCCGGTGGCCGGCCTCACGGGCGATCGCCGCGATCTCGACGCTGCCGTCCGCGATCTCCGGGACCTCCAGCGCGAACAGCTTCTTCACCAGGCTGGGGTGGGTCCGCGACAGCGTCACCGACGCCCCGCGCACGCCCCGGCGCACGGCCACCACGTAGCACTTCAGCCGGGTGCCGTGGCGGTAGTCCTCGCCCGGGACCTGCTCCTGCGGCGGCAGGATGGCCTCCAGCTTGCCGATGTCGACCAGCACGTTCTTCGGGTCGTTGCCCTGCTGGACGACACCGGTGACGATGTCGCCCTCCTTGCCCGCGTACTCACCGAAGGTCTGGTCGTCGGCGGCGTCGCGCAGACGCTGCATCATCACCTGGATGCCGATGCTGGACGCGATCCGGCCGAAGCCGCTCGGGGTGTCGTCGAACTCCTTCGGCTCGACGCCCTCGTCCAGCTCCGCCGGGTCCTCCATGGCCCACACCGTCACGTGGCCGCTCTTGCGGTCCAGGTGCACCCGGGCCCGGCGGCGCGAGCCCTCGGTGCGGTGGTACGCGGTGAGGAGGGCGGACTCGATGGACTCGACCAGCAGGTCGAAGGGGATGTTCTTCTCGTTGACCAGCGTGCGCAGGGCACTCATGTCGATGTCCACGGCTACGCCTCCTCGTCTTTCGTCACGTTCGTCATGGTCGTACGGCACCGGTGGTTCACTCGGCGCCGTCGTCCCCCTCGTCGAAGTCGGCAGCCGCGTCCAGGAGCGCGTCGTCGTCCTTGCGGTTGAACTCGACCTGGACGCGCGCCCGGGCCACCTCCGCGTACGCCAGACGGCGCTCCTTCGGGCGGCCGCGCCCCTTCACCGGCTGCACCTCGACCAGTGCGCCGTCCTCGTCGGCCTCCAGGACCCGGGCGACGATCTCCCCGCCGTCCGCCAGGTGGATCCTGGCCAGCCGGCCCTCGGCCCGCTGCCAGTGCCGGGGCAGGACCAGCGGGCGCTCCGCGCCCGGCGAGCCGACCTCCAGCAGGTACGCCTCGTCCCCCATCAGGTCCGACTCGTCCAGGGCCTCACCGACCACGCGGCTGAACTCGGCGATGGCGTCCATGTCCACACCGCCGTCGGTGTCGACGTCGATCTGCACCTGCCGACGGCTGCCCGCCCTGGTGACCCTGACGTCCTCCAGATCCAGTCCGGCCTGCTCGGCCAGCGGCTCCAGCAACGCTCGCAGCCGGTCGGTGTGGGTGGTGCTCATCCGGGTGGACTCCTCGGCCGCGTCTGCTGTTGTCAGAAGGTCGCCCCGCGCCCTCGGCGCCACACCGGGTCACGGCAGCTCGGCCCAAAGCCTATCCGGTGAAGCCCCGAACCACCGATTCCGGACCTCCGGCCACCCCTCGTACGCCACCCACTGCGAGCAAGCTCACACCGGCCGGCGCCCGGCACGGCGTCCCCGAACCGGGTCCGGGAACGTGGGGATTCTGTAATGATTCACGCCTACGAGGGGAGGCGGGGAGGCCGTCCTCTCCGTACCCGCCCCGGAGTGACCCCGATGCAGCCGCCCAGCCGACGGACCGTCCTGTCCCTCGGACTGCTCACCACCCTCACCGCCTGCACCAGCGGCTCCGACGAGCACCACACCACCGCCGAACCGCCGCGGGACCCGGACACCCCCGCGCGGCTGCGCGCGGTCGCCGCCACCGACCGTCTGCTCGGCGCCTACGACGAGCTGCTCGCCGCCCCGGGCGCCCGGACCGCCCTGCTCCAACCCCTGCGCGAGGACACCGCGCAACACCGCGCAGCCCTCGTCCAGGGCCTGCTGACCGCCTCCGCCTCCGGCTCGGACACCCCCGCGCCGACCGCCACCCCGGCCGGCCCCGCCGCCACCCTCGCCACCCTCGCCGACCTGGCCGCCCTGGCCGCCCTGGAGCGCCGGAGCGCCGACTCCCACCTCCACGACCTCGAAGAGGTCGGACCGGACCTCGCCCGGCTGCTCGCCGCCATCGCCGCCTCCGAGGCACTGCACGCCGCGGCCCTCGGCGACCAGACCCCCGTCGCCGCCCCCGAGGGCCGCACCGCCACCAACCCCGCGGCCACCGCCGCCGCCGTCCCGGCCATCCAGACCGCCCTCGGCGCCGAGCACGCCGCCGTCTACGGCTACGGCGTGGTCGGCGCCCACCTCCCCGACGACCGGCAACGCGCCGACGCCCGCGGCACCCACGCCGCCCACCAGGCCCGGCGCGACGCCTGGCAGCGGCTGCTGGTCACCGCCGCCGCCTCCCCGGCCCCGGCCGCCGGCGGCTACCAGCTGCCCTTCCCGGTCGCCTCCCCGGCGGACGCCACCAGGCTCGCCCTCCACCTGGAGACCCGGCTGACCACCGTCTACGCCGACCTGGTCGCCACCCTCCCGGCCCCCTACCGGCCCCGGGCCGCCACCGCCCTGTGCGAGACCGCCCTGTGCGCCCGCCAGTGGGGCGCCCCCGCGACGGCGTTCCCGGGCGTACCCGGCTGACGTCCCCCGGCGGCCGGGCGGGACGCGCGGCACTCGCCCGGCCGAAAACCCGGCACCCCTCACCCAAACCCCGACAATGGACCCATGTCGGAAGCCGAAGCCATCATCACCGTCCCCAGCCGGCTGACGAACACCGTCACCGCCGCCCACGGCGAGGCCGGCCGCCGGTGGCTGGCCGCCCTCCCCGCCAGGGCCGCCGACCACCTCGCCCGCTGGAACCTCACCCTGGAACGGGTCCTCGACCCCGGCGGCAGCCTCAGCCTGGTCGCCTACGTCCACCGCGAGGACCTCTCCCCCGCCGTCCTCAAGGTCGGCCTGCCCACCCCCGAGACCGCCCACGAGCACACCGCCCTCACCCACTGGGCCGGCCGGGGAGCCGTCCTGCTCCTCGACTCCGTCCCCGCCGAGGGCGTCCTCCTGCTCGAACGCCTCCACGGCGAGATCCCGCTGCGCTCGCTCGCCGAACCCAAAGCCATGCTGGAGGCCACCAGCCTGCTGCACCGCCTCTGGGTGGAACTCCCCGAGGGGCACGCCCTCCCCGACGCCGGGCAGCGGATCGCCGCGGCCACCGCCACCGCCGGCCACCTCGCGGCGGGCGCCGACCCCGTCGCCGCCGAAGCCCGGCCGCTGATCGCCGAGGCCCTGGACACCGCCCGCGACCTGGCCGGCTCCGCCGACGAGTCCTTCCTGCTGCACGGCGACTTCCACCACGGCAACGTCCTGGCCGCCGACCGCGCCCCCTGGCTGGCCATCGACCCGCGCCCGGTGGCCGGCGAACGCGCCTACGACCTGGCCCGCCTCGTGCTGGACCGCGCCGACACCCTGATCGGCTCCCCCGGCGCCCCCGCGGCCGTCCGCCGCCGGCTGGGCCGACTCTCCGAGGCCCTCGAAGTCGACCGGGACCGGCTGCGCGGCTGGACCCTCTTCCACGCCGTCGACCTCGCCCTGCGCGCCCTCACCGCGGGCCGCCGCGAGGACGCCGAGCTCTCACTGGAGTTCGCCGGCGCCCTGTGAGTCCCGGACCGCGGCCCCACGCAGCGGCAGTCGCGCGCCCATCACCGCGTACAGCCGGTCCGTCGCCGGGAACCGCACCGCCCGCGCCAGGTCCTGGTACCCCAGCGCCCGGTACAGCCGCCGCGCCGGCGTCTCGGCGTCGATCGCCGAGAGGATGCTCCGGTCCAGACCCGACCGCTCGCAGAGCGTCCGGATGATCCGCGAGCCGACCCCCTGCCCCTGGAACTCCGGCAGCACGTGCAGCTCGGTGACGGCGAAGACGCCGTCCAGCCAGTCCCCGTACCCCCGGGCGGTCAGATGGGGCTCGATCACCGTGCTCCACCAGTGCTCCCGGTGGTTGGGCATCCCGTACCCGAACCCGACCAGCCGCCCGCCGCTCGTCGCGCCGAGCGCGATCACCCCCGGCTGCAGGGCGTGCCGGCCCACGATGTGCAGTCGGACCGCGACCTCCTCGGGCGTCAGGCCGAACGCCACGGCCTGGACCTCCAGCGCCTGCGGCGCCCAGGCGGCGAGGTCGATGGGCCCGATCGTCACACCGGTCAGCTGATCCATGCTCCGGACGTTACTACCAGCGGCCCCACGGCGCGGCCGAAGATCCCAACCGGGCCGCCCGCAGCGGTCAGAAGAGCACGCTCATGAACGCCCCGACCTCCCGGAACCCCACCCGCCGGTACGCGGCCCTGGCCCGCAGGTTGAAGTCGTTGACGTACAGCGACACCACCGGCGCCACCTCCCGCAGCGCGACGTCCAGGACGGCCGCCATGCCCGTCTCGGAGAGCCCCTGCCCCCGGTGCTCCGGGGCGACCCAGACCCCCTGGATCTGACAGGCCCCCTCCGTCACCGCGCCGACCTCCGCCTTGAAGACGACCTGGCCGTCCTCCCCGAACCGCGCGAACGACCGTCCGTTGGAAACGAGTTCGGCCACCCTCGCCTGGTAGAGGAGCCCGCCGTCCCCCGCCAGCGGCGACACCCCCACCTCCTCGGTGAACATCGCCACGCAGGCCGGCATCAGGGTCTCGACCTCGTCGCGCCGCACCCGGCGCACCAGCGGGTCCGGCGCGATCTCCGCCGACGGCACCGAGGTCGCCAACAGCGGCTGGTGCGCCCGGACTTCCCTGGGCGGTCCCCAACTGCGTTCCAGCAGCGCCCAGAAGGCCGCCGTGGCCGCCGCCGGCCCGACGATCGAGGAGCAGCGCCGGCCCTGCCGACGGGCCCGCTCGGCGAACGCCGCGACCGCCTCCGACCCGGCGTTGACCAGGACCAGGTTCGCCCCGGCGTAGCAGAGCGCGTCCAGCACTCCGTCCCCGTCGTACCAGCCCCACATCTCCCCGCCGAGCCGCCACGGGTCCAGCCCGACGGCCTCGACCCGGGTCGCGACGAACGCGTTGGCGACCGGGTCGCGGCGGAGGATCTCCAGGGCGTCCCCGAGATCGGGCGGCTCCAGCACGCGGGTGGTGGCCAGGGCCCGGGCAGCCTGGAAGGAGCTCGGGAGCATCACACCTCGATCGAGCATCGAGACAGCACCTCACTGAGACGACTCTGGCCGCACCCTACTCCGTGGCCCCACCCGGCTACGGCCGCGGGGCCGTCCGCGAACGGACGGCCCCGCTTCCGGAAAACACCGCGCGGGCCCTCCCGCGCGGTCATGACTGGACGGAGGTCACTCCCCCGCGACGACGGTCGGCGCCCCCGCCTCGACGCCCTCCGCCTGCATCTGCTCGGCGAGCTTGAGCGCCTCCTCGATCAGGGTCTCGACGATCTTCGACTCCGGCACGGTCTTGATGACCTCGCCCTTGACGAAGATCTGGCCCTTGCCGTTGCCGGAGGCGACCCCGAGGTCGGCCTCGCGGGCCTCGCCCGGACCGTTCACGACGCAGCCCATGACGGCCACCCGCAGCGGCACCTCCATGCCCTCCAGCCCGGCGGTGACCTCCTCCGCGAGCTTGTAGACGTCCACCTGGGCGCGGCCGCAGGACGGGCAGGAGACGATCTCCAGGCCGCGCTCGCGCAGCCCGAGCGACTCCAGGATCTGGGTGCCGACCTTGATCTCCTCGGCCGGCGGGGCGGACAGCGAGACGCGGATGGTGTCGCCGATGCCCTCGGCGAGCAGCGCGCCGAAGGCGACCGCCGACTTGATGGTCCCCTGGAAGGCCGGCCCGGCCTCGGTCACGCCGAGGTGCAGCGGGTAGTCGCACGCGGCGGCGAGCTGGCGGTAGGCGTTGATCATCACGACCGGGTCGTTGTGCTTGACCGAGATCTTGATGTCGCGGAAGTCGTGCTCCTCGAACAGCGAGCACTCCCACAGCGCCGACTCGACCAGCGCCTCCGGGGTGGCCCGGCCGTACTTCTCCATCAGGCGCTTGTCCAGCGAACCGGCGTTGACGCCGATCCGGATCGGCACGCCCGCGTCCTTGGCGGCCTTGGCGATCTCGCCGACCTTGTCGTCGAAGGCCTTGATGTTGCCCGGGTTCACGCGCACCGCCGCACAGCCGGCGTCGATGGCGGCGAAGACGTACTTCGGCTGGAAGTGGATGTCCGCGATGACCGGGATCTGCGACTTCTTGGCGATGATCGGCAGCGCGTCGGCGTCGTCCTGCGACGGCACGGCGACCCGGACGATCTGGCAGCCGGACGCGGTGAGCTGCGCGATCTGCTGGAGCGTGGCGTTGATGTCCGAGGTCACCGTGGTGGTCATCGACTGCACCGACACCGGGGCGTCGCCGCCGACCGGCACGTTGCCGACCATGATCTGCCGGGAGTGACGGCGCTTGGCCAGGGGCTTGAGCGGCAGGGACGGAATACCGAGCGAGATCGCGGTCATGTGCGCAGGGTTCCCCGAGGTTGAGGTGTGGGCGGCCTCCTGGCCGTGACACGGCCGAGGCCGGGCGCGCGGACGATCGCGCACCCGGCCCCCACGGTACGGCACAGCGCCGGGCCGGAGCATCCCCCGGTGCGGCGGCTAACCGATCTTCACCGGGTTCACGAGGTCGGCGACCATCACCAGCAGGGTGAACCCGATGAAGACGCTGGCCACCACGTACGCCACCGGCATCAGCTTGGCGACGTCGAACGGGCCCGGATCGGGCCGGCGGAACAGCCGGGCGAGGCGGCGCCGCACCGCCTCCCAGAGCGCTCCGGCGACGTGCCCGCCGTCCAGCGGGAGCAGCGGCAGCATGTTGAAGAGGAAGAGCGACAGGTTGATGCCCGCCAGCAGGTACACGGCGGTCGCGACCCGCTGGGTGGCGGGCACGTCCATCGAGAAGACCTCGCCGCTGACCCGGGCGGCGCCGACCATGCCGATCGGCGAGTCCGGGTCGCGCGGGGCGTCACCGACGATCGCGTTCCACAGCCCGGGGATCTTCCCGGGCAGGGCGACCAGCGCCTTCACCCCGGTCTCGGCCTGGTCGTACATCCGGTCGACCGACTGCCCGAGGCTCAGCTGGACCACCCCGGACGCGGGAGTGAACCCGAGGAACCCGGCCTGGACGGTCTGGCCCTTGAGCGGGACGTTGTTGCCGTCGTACTTCTGGACGTCGTTGACCGCGATGGTCGGGTTGAGGGTGAGCTGCTCCCCGGCCCGCTCGACCACGATCGGGACGGTCCGGCCCGCCGACTTCCTGATGTCCGCCTGGAGCTGGTCGTAGGTGCGGATCCGGTCGCCGTCGAAGGAGAGGACCTTGTCGCCCGCCTTCAGTCCGGCCTGGGCGGCCGGGGTCAGCGGGGCACCCTCCGGGCAGGTGTCCCTGGGCGCGCCCGCCTTGACGACGCACTTCTCGACGCTGCCGATCGTCGGCACGGTCATGCTGACGCCGAAGCCCATCATCACGGTCAGGAAGAGCCCGAACGCCAGGATCAGGTTCATGAACGGCCCGGCGAACATCACGATGACGCGCTGCCAGGGCTTGCGGGTGTAGAAGAGCCGGTGCTCGTCCCCCTCCTGGAGCTCCTCGTAGGAGGCCTCACGGGCGTCCTCGATCATGGTCCGCCAGGGCGAGCTGCTGCGCTTGGTGATCCGGCCGTCCTCGCCCGGCGGGAACATCCCGATCATCCGGATGTACCCGCCGAACGGGATGGCCTTGATGCCGTACTCGGTCTCGCCCTTCCGGCGCGACCAGAGGGTCGGGCCGAAGCCGACCATGTACTGCGGCACCCGGATGCCGAACAGCTTGGCCGTGGAGAGGTGGCCGAGTTCGTGCCAGGCGATCGAGATGAGCAGCCCGATGACGAAGACCAGGATGCCGACCACCGTCAAAACCGTTGCCACCGCTGGTCCTCCGTCATGCTGCTCCGCTCATCGTCTTGTCCTACCTGCTCTTGGGACCCGAGGGCGCCCACCACCACGGCCGGCGCCCCCGGGCCGTCAGCCGACCGTCAGCCCGCCGCCAGCTCGCGGGCCCGGGCGCGCGCCCAGTCCTCCGCGTGCAGGACGTCCTCCACCGTCAGGGAAGTTCCCGCCGCCGAACCGCCGTCCCGCTGCCCGTGCTCGGCCACGACCTTGGCAACAGTGTCCACGATCGCGGTGAAGGCGAGGCGGCCCTTCAGGAACGCGTCCACGCACTCCTCGTTGGCCGCGTTGAAAACCGCCGGACTGGTGCCACCCAGGGTGCCCACCTCGCGGGCCAGCTCGACCGCCGGGAAGGCCTCGTCGTCCAGCGGGAAGAACTCCCAGGTGGCGGCCTTGGTCCAGTCGCAGCCGGGGGCGGCGTCCGGCACCCGGTCCGGCCAGCCCATGCCCAGCGCGATCGGCATCCGCATGTCCGGCGGGCTGGCCTGGGCCAGGGTCGAACCGTCGGTGAACTCCACCATCGAGTGCACCACCGACTGCGGATGGACCACGACCTCGATCCGGTCGAACGGCACGTCGTACAGCAGGTGCGCCTCGATCACCTCCAGGCCCTTGTTCACCAGGGTCGCGGAGTTGATCGTGACGACCGGGCCCATCGCCCAGGTCGGGTGCGCCAGCGCGTCCTGCGGGGTCACCCCGGCCAGCTGCTCGCGGGTCCGGTCGCGGAACGGGCCGCCGCTGGCGGTGACCACCAGCTTGCGCACCTCGGCCCGGGTGCCGCCGGCCAGCGCCTGGAACAGCGCGGCGTGCTCGGAGTCCACCGGCACGATCTGGCCCGGCGCGGCCACCGCCTTCACCAGCGGGCCGCCGACGATCAGCGACTCCTTGTTGGCCAGCACCAGCACCCGGCCGGCCTTCAGCGCGGCCAGCGTCGGCCGCAGGCCGATCGAGCCGGTGATGCCGTTCAGCACCGAGTGGCACTCCAGGGCGGCCAGCTCGGTCGCCGCGTCCGGGCCCACCAGCACGGTCGGCAGCGGGCGGCCCGCCGCCTTCGCGGCCAGCGCCTCGCGCAGCGCCGGCTCGGCCGCCGGATCGGCCACCGCCACGGTGTGCACGCCCAGCCGCACCGCCTGCTCGGCCAGCAGCTCCACCCGGCCGCCCGCCGCCGACAGGGCGACCACCCGGAAGCGGTCCGGGTTGCGGAGCACCACGTCGATGGCCTGGGTGCCGATCGAACCGGTGGAGCCGAGGATCACCAGCTCTCGGGGGCCGGAGGGGTCCGCCACGGTGGGCGTGAAGCGCAGCTGCGGGTGAGCGAGCGAAGTCATGCGCCCATTGTGGCCTGTTCGCGGCACTCGCCAGGACGCCCTCCGGTCCTCCGGTCTACCGTCGGAACCATGCGTACCGTCATCGCCGGGGGCCACGGACAGATCGCGCTCCGGCTGGAACGGCTGCTCGCCGCACGCGGCGAGCGCCCCGCCGGAATCATCCGCCGCCCCGAGCAGGCCCAGGACCTCCGCGACGCCGGCGCCGAGCCGCTGCTGCTCGACCTGGAGGCCGCCACCGCCCGGCAGCTCGCCGAACTGCTGACCGGGGCCGACGCGGTGGTCTTCGCCGCCGGCGCCGGACCGGGCAGCGGCGCCGCCCGCAAGAACACCGTCGACCGGGACGCCGCCGTGCTGCTCGCCGACGCCGCCGAACTCGCCGGGGTCCGCCGGTACCTGATGGTCTCGGCGATGGCCGCCGACGCCGCCGCGCACCACCCCGCCGACGAGGTCTTCGAGACCTACCTGCGGGCCAAGGGAGCCGCCGACGACGCGATCCGGGCCCGGGCCGCGCTGGACTGGACGGTGCTGCGCCCCGGGCGGCTCACCGACGGCCC
This sequence comes from Kitasatospora sp. NPDC056651, assembly GCF_042792155.1. Lineage (NCBI taxonomy): Bacteria > Bacillati > Actinomycetota > Actinomycetes > Kitasatosporales > Streptomycetaceae > Kitasatospora > Kitasatospora sp. NPDC056651. The sequence continues at coordinate 49,937 of NZ_JBHTWX010000037.1, forward strand.
CGGCACCGGCCTGGTCCGGCTGGCCCCGTCGGTCGACCGCGGCGCGGTGGACCGGGAGGACGTGGCCGCCGTCCTGGCCGCCCTGCTGCGCGAGCCTGGCACCGCCGGGCTGACCCTGGAGCTGGTCGCCGGGAACGCCACCGTCGAGGAGGCCGTCGCCGCGGCCGCCGGACACGACGGCTGAACCCCGGACGGGCGCCGGAACGGCGGGAGGGCCCGGTTCGACGGACGAACCGGGCCCTCCCGCTGACGGCACCCCTACTGCTGCGCCACCGCGTCTACCGCTGTGCCACCGCGTCGATCAGAGGTCGAGGCCGGTGAGAACCATGATCTTCTCGACGGTGTAGTCGTCCATCGCCCACTTGACGCCCTCACGGCCGACACCGGAGTCCTTGACGCCGCCGTACGGCATCTGGTCGGCGCGGTAGGACGGCGCGTCGCCGATGATCACACCGCCGACCTCGAGCTCGCGGTGAGCACGGAAGGCCGTCTGGAGGTCATGGGTGAACACGCCCGCCTGGAGGCCGAACGCCGAGTCGTTGACGGCCGCGAAGGCCTCGTCCACGCCGTCCACCCTGTGCAGCGACAGCACCGGGCCGAACACCTCGGACTTGGCCAGGATGGCGTCCTCGGGCAGATCGGCCAGCACGGTCGGGGCGTAGGTCGCGCCCTCGCGGACACCGCCGGTCAGCAGCTTGGCGCCCTTGGCGACCGCGTCGTCGACCCAGGACTCGACGCGCTTCGCGGCGTTCTCGTCGATCAGCGGGCCGACGTCGGTCGCGTCGTCGCCCGGGTCACCGGTGACCTGCGCCTTGACCTTGGCCACGACCTTCTCCGCCAGCGCGTCGTACACCGACGCGTCGGCGATCACCCGCTGCACCGAGATGCAGGACTGGCCGCCCTGGTAGTTGGCGAACATCGCGATCCGGCTCGCCGCCCAGTCCAGGTCGGCCTCCGAGGACCAGTCGGCGAGCACCACGGCCGCGGCGTTGCCGCCGAGCTCCAGCGTGCAGTGCTTGCGCGGCACCGAGTCCAGGATCTGGTAGCCGACCTTGTCCGAACCGGTGAAGGAGATCACCGGCAGGCGCTCGTCCTGCACCAGGGCCGGCATCCGGTCGTTCGGCACGGTCAGGATCGACCAGGAGCCGGCCGGCAGATCGGTCTCGGCCAGGATCTCACCCAGCACCATCGCCGACAGCGGGGTCGACGGGGCCGGCTTCAGGATGATCGGGGCGCCGACCGCGATCGCCGGGGCGATCTTGTGGGCGACCAGGTTCAGCGGGAAGTTGAACGGAGCGATCCCGAGCACCACGCCGCGCGGGAAGCGGCGCACCACCGCGAAGCGGCCCACGCCGCCCGGGTCGGTGTCCAGCCGCATGGTCTCACCATTGGTGCGGCGCGCCTCCTCGGCGGCCCAGCGGAAGACCGACGCCGCGCGGCCGATCTCGCCGCGGGCCCACTTGATCGGCTTGCCGTTCTCGGCGCTGACCAGCTGTCCGAGCTCCTCGGTGCGCTCGACCAGCCGCTTGGCCACGTGGTCCAGGGCGGCGGCACGCTGGTGCGCCGGGGTGGCGGCGAACACCGGCAGGGCGGCGACGGCGGCGTCCAGCGCCTCCTCGACCTGGGCCTCGGTCGGGATGCTCACCCTGCCGACCAGACGGCCGTCCCAGCTGTTGCGCACCTCGAAGTCGGCGTCACCGCTCGCCCGGCGGCCGGCGAGCCAGAAATCGTACGTGGTGGTCACCGTGGTACCGGCCTCTCCTCGTCTGTCCTACGGCCCACGGACGTGGGACCCGGATTTGAGGGTAGGCGGGGCGACGCGCCGACCGGATTGGCCGACTAGGAGCGTTCGCCCCCGGGGCCACTCCACCGCGTCCTACCGCCGCGCCGGGTGGCGCGGCCTTCAGCGCTGGGTGGCGCGGCCTTCAGCACCGGCGCTTCGGGGACCGGCCCCTCACTCCTCGCCGGAGCGGAGCGCCAGCCACAGCTCCATCCGCACGTCCGTGTCGTCCAGCGAACGGCCCAGCAGCTCCTCGACCCGCCGCATCCGGTAGCGCAGCGTGTGCCGGTGCACGCCCAGGTCGGCCGCGGCCGCGTCCCACTGGCCGTGCCGGGACAGCCACGCCCGCAGCGAGGCCACCAGGTCCCCGCGGGCCGTCCGGTCGTGCTCGCGCAGCGGCCGCAACAGCCCCTCCGCGAACGCCGTCACCGCGTCCTCACCGAGCAGCGGCAGCAGCGAACCCGCGCCGACCTCCTCGTGATCCACCGACCGGCGTCCGCCGCGCAGCGCCACCGCCAGCGCCCGCTCCGCCTGCGCGTGCGCCGTCCCGGCCTCCTCCAGCCCGGCCGGAGCCGAAACGCCCAGCGACAGGCCCTCGTGCTCCTCCACCGCACCCAGGCAGGCCCGGTGCACCGCGCCGTTGTCCAGCGCCAGCACCATCAACCGCGGCCCGTGCGCGCCGTCCTCCCGCGCCACCAGCAACTTCTCGCCCACCCGGGCACCCGCCTGCTCGGCCCGGTCGCCCAGCTCGCCGAGCGCCTCCGCGGCATCCGCGTTGGCCGGCCCCGCCCCGGCGACCAGCACCCGTATCGTCCCCTCCGGCATCCCCCCGAACAGCCCCACCGCCACCTGGCGGGCCGTCGCCACCTCACCGGCCAGCACCATCCGCAGCAGCGCCGCACCCATCCGCTCCTCCGCCTGCCGCAGCTCGCGCGAGCGCTCCAGGGTGAGGGTCAGCAGCGCCACCGCCGCGTTCAGCACGTACCGCTCGGTCGGCGTGATCCGGTCCTCGGTCCCGACCGCCAGGAAACCCCGGGCCCGCCGGTCCGCACCCAGCGACTGGACCACCACGTAGTCCTCGTCCGCCGTGTCTATCCCCGGCGCGCGCCCCTGCAGGGCCGCGCTCGACGGCGCCGGCCGCCGACGCAGCCGGTCCACCTCGGCCGCCAGCCGCCCCGCCCGGCGCGCCGCCCAGTCCGGAGCCACCACCGAGAGCGCGCCCGACCCGTCGTACAGCGCCGCCCAGCCACCCAGCCGGGCCGCCAGCCGACGGACCACCGCCGTCGTGCCGTCCTTGCCGAGCGCCGCCCGGGTCAGCTCCTCCTGCGCCTCGAAGCTGGTCGTCACCGCCTCGTACTGCTCCGCGGCCAGCGCCGCCGACACCACCTTGCTGATCGCGATGAACGGCGTCGGCTCCGGCACCCGCAGCAGCGGCAGCCCGCGCTGCGCCGCCGCGTCCACCAGCGGCTGCGGCACCTCGGTGTGCGACAGACCCACCCCGAGCCCCAGCCCGACCACCCCCGCGTCGGCCAGCCGGTGCACGTACGCCTGCAACCGCGCCGCCGTACGGCCCAGCTTGATACCGGTGGTGAGCAGCAGTTCGCCGCCCTCCAGGAACGGCGTCGGATCGTCCAGCTCGCTGGTGTGCACCCAACGGACCGGCCGCTCCAGGTGATCCGCACCGGCGAGGACCGTCAGGTGGAGCGAGGTGTTGCGGACGACGGAGGCGAGTGTGGGGGGCATGGCACCTTCGGAGGATCGACCTGACCGCGCCGTTGCGGCCGGGCGAGGAGAGGGACGTGGGACTGGTGAGGGTCTCTCCCCTTCATTATGGACGCCCCGGACAAGCCGCACTGCCGAATCCACCTCGAAGGCGACTTCCCCAGCGGCCCCGCCCCACCCCGCCCTCCCCTGTTCATCCCCTGAGGTCCACCAGCAGCGGCGGCACCTGCTCCCCCGACACCGCCGTCAACGACACCACCGCGTGCCCGGCCGGCAAGGCGTGCGCCAGGTCCGACGGCGACCACCGCAGCCGCTCCACGTCCCGCGTCGTCACCGACTCCGTCTGGGCCGTCGTCCCCGACAGGGCCTTCCGCCCGATCCGCCCGGCCCGCCTGACCACACCACCGGAGGTGTCCGGGGTGTGGGTGACCGCGGTCTCCTGCACCAGGTGCGTCCCCCAGGCCTCCGAAAACAGCTTCCCGTCCCACGGCGCGATCCCCGGGAACGCCATCCGGCAGCCGACCGCGCCGAACAGCGGTGCCCGCAGCGCCTCCGGCAGATCCACCAGCGTCCGCAGCAGCAGCACCGCGCCCGCGTTCGCCCCGCGCATCCGCTGCAGCCCGCGCACCGCGGTCGCGTCCAACGCCGCCGAGGCGTCGTCCACCACCAGGCCCGCGAACAGCGAACGGTCCTCGCGAGCCGCAGCGGCCTGCACGAACTGCCCCACCACCAGCCGGGACAGCATCCGCGCCGCCTCCGGGTGACTCCGCTCGGGCAGCTTCACCCGCACCCGCAGCGGATGGTCCAGCACCCGCATCGCGAACGGCGGCCGACCGGTGCCGTCCGTCGCGAAGGCCCCCTCGAAGGCGGGCCGGTCCAACAGCGCCAGCCGGTCCGCCAGCAGCGCCCCCGGGTCATCCGCCCGGTCACGCTGCCGCTCCCGGTACTCCAGGTCCCGCTCGTGGACGGCCAGCAGACCGGCCACCCCGAGCGCCTTCACCAGGGCCGCCGACGCGTCCGACTCCCCGGCCAGCAGCGCCCGCAGCTCCCGCACCCCCGGATAGCGGGCGTACGCCGCGTGAAAGGGGCCCACCACCTGCTGCAACGCGGTACGGGCGTGCTCCGCGCGGGCGGTCAGCTCGTCCGGCAGCAGCGCCTCGGCCAGCCGGGCCGCCGCCTCGTCGGTGTTCTGCGCGGCACCGTAGAGATCCAGCCCGTACAGCGAGACCCCGTCCCCCGGCGCGATCACCACGTCGTACCAGGAATCCGGGCCGAGATCGGCGTCCGCCGCCCCGACCACCACGGCACAGGCAGTGCCGGACAGCGCCTGCAAACACAGCGCCTCGGCCACCGGCCGCGCCAGCCGCGCCGTCTTCCCCGTCCCGGCCGGACCCACCGCCAGCAGCGACGTGCCCAGCACCGCCGGGTCCAACGCGAAACCGGCAGCCCGGTGGCCCAACGGGTTCTTCGGGACGTCCTGCGCGGTGCCGAGCCGGACCTGACCGAGCAACAGGTCGTGCTGCTCGGCGCGGCCGGGCAGCTCGCGCACCTCGGAAGGGTGCGCGAAGGCCGCCGCACCGCGGGCCGCGACCTGCTCGGCGAAAGCGGGCACGAACACCGGGTCCGCCTGCGCGGACTCCCAGGCGCGCTGGATCCGCACGTAGTCGACGTCCCCCACGACCTCGGCGTCCAGCCGGGCGGCAGCCTCGGCGGCACCGCCCCGGCGCAGCCCGTCCCACGGGTCCTGCCCCCGCACGGCCTCGGCCACCACCGGGACGTCCTCCTCGACGGGCTGCTCGCGCGTCACCGTCCGCGACAGCAGGGGCGAGACGTAACGGCGCCACACCTCGGGCCAGCGGCCCATCCGGCCGAAGGCCTTGAGGACGATGCCCATCACCAGGGCATTCAGCGCGAGGACCACCGTTGTCGCGACGAATGCCGACTGCGACGGAAGAATGCCGACCAGTGTCGCCCCGTCCTTGGCGAACTCGACGCCGTAGACAAACGCCAACCACCCCACCACCGCGTTCAGCCCCGCCCGCAGCAGCAGCGGCCAGGTCGCGACCTTGGCCGCCTCCGCCCGTTCCGGGTCGATGCGGCGGTAGCCGAGCCGGTAGACGCCCGGGTCGGCGGCGGGGCGCGGGGCACGGGCCCAGGCCGCGAGGTCGAAGGGGGAGGTGGCCGTGCCGGGCCGTTGGTGGGGCAGGGGGGCCGGGGGTCTGGTGGTGGTGCGCTCGCCGTGGTGGTGTGACCCGTCTTGTGCCATGTACGGCCCCGCTCCCTCGCCCGCCCGCCCCGACCGCCGTCGGTGCCGCCATACCCATGCCGCCGTACCGGCGACACGCCCGCGCTCAGGGTAGTGGAGCGCGGCCTGCGGGAAGTTGCGCCGCCTGCGCTGGCCGTGCCGGACAAGTCGGACGGCGCACTGCTACCGAGTGGCGCGTGCCCGGGTGGGGAGGGCGGCCGTAGCCTGCGAAGCACCGAGCCGAGAAGTCTGGAGAAACCCCATGAGCGCCGCAACGCCGCTCCCGCAGGAGCGCCGCCTGGTCACCGCGATCCCCGGTCCGAAGTCGCAGGAGCTGCACGCCCGCAAGCTGGGTGCGGTGGCGGCCGGTGTCGGCACCACCCTGCCGGTGTACGTGTCCCGTGCCAACGGCGGCGTGCTGGAGGACGTGGACGGCAACTCGCTGATCGACTTCGGTTCCGGCATCGCCGTGACCAACGTCGGCAACAGCGCCGAGGCCGTCGTGGCCCGGACGACCGAGCAGCTGGGCAACTTCACCCACACCTGTTTCATGGTGACCCCGTACGAGGGTTACGTGGCCGTCGCCGAGCAGCTGAACGAGCTGACCCCGGGTGACCACGAGAAGCGCACCGCGCTGTTCAACTCGGGTTCCGAGGCCGTCGAGAACGCGGTGAAGATCGCCCGCGCCTACACCAAGCGCCAGGCCATCGTGGTGTTCGACCACGGTTACCACGGCCGCACCAACCTCACTCTGGCGCTGACGGCGAAGAACATGCCGTACAAGCAGGGCTTCGGTCCGTTCGCCCCCGAGGTCTACCGGGTGCCGGTCGCCTACCCGTACCGCTGGCTGACCGGTGCGGAGAACGCCGCCACCGAGGCCGCCGCCCAGGCGATCGATACCATCAACAAGCAGATCGGCGCCGAGAACGTCGCGGCGATCATCATCGAGCCGATCCAGGGTGAGGGCGGCTTCATCGAGCCGGCCAAGGGCTTCCTGCCGGCGATCGTGGAGTTCGCGAAGGCGAACGGCATCGTGTTCGTCGCGGACGAGATCCAGACCGGCTTCTGCCGCACCGGCCAGTGGTTCGCCTGTGAGGACGAGGGCATCGTCCCGGACCTGATCACCACCGCCAAGGGCATCGCCGGTGGTCTGCCGCTGTCCGCGCTGACCGGCCGCGCCGAGATCATGGACGCCGCGCAGACCGGTGGCCTGGGTGGCACCTACGGTGGCAACCCGGTGGCCTGCGCCGCCGCGCTGGGTGCCATCGAGACCATGAAGGAGCAGGACCTCAACGGCAAGGCGCAGCGGATCGGCGAGATCATGCTGGGCCGCCTGCGGGCCATGCAGGAGAAGCACGAGATCATCGGTGAGGTCCGCGGCCGCGGCGCGATGATCGCCGTCGAGCTGGTGAAGCCGGGCGGCAAGGAGCCGAACGCGGAGGCCACCGCGGCCATCGCCAAGGCCTGCCACGCCGAGGGCCTGGTCGTGCTGACCGCCGGCACCTACGGCAACGTGCTGCGCTTCCTGCCGCCGCTGGTCATGCCGGAGCACCTGCTGAACGAGGGCCTGGACATCCTGGAGGGCGCGTTCGCCGCCGTCTGAGCGGTGACGCCCGTCAGGTCGTGAACCCCCTTCCGGAGGGTTGTCCGGACAGCGCTGAACGGCCCGTGGGGACCTCTGGTCCGCACGGGCCGTTCGGTTTCCCGGGTGCGCCGTACGGGTGGTCCGGGATGGCCGACGGGGCGCCCCGGAGGCTGTCCGGCGCGGGGTGAAGATGATGTGCGGAATCGCTGAAGGCACTCGGCGTGGAAGGGCTGTTGACGTAGTGTCATCACAGATGGACAGCGAGCCCCAGCCCTTGGCGGAGCCGTCCGCGGCGGCCCCTGCGGGGCCGGTTCCGCGGGTGCTGCGCGAGGGCGACAAGGCCGCCCCGGGAGGGGCGGCGCACACCGAAGGCCGATCGGCCGACCGTCCGACCCACACCCCCCGGGGCGCACGGAACGGCGATCATCAGAGCCGCCCCGGAGCTCTCCCCCCTGCTCCGGGGCGGCTGTTCGCCGTCCTGGGCCGGGCCGCCCGGTCGGTGGCCGTTCCGGTGGTCGCGGCGGTGCTGCTGCTGGCGGTCTCCTGGCAGGTCGCGGCGGACGGGCCGCTGCTCGGCGTGGACCGCTCGGTCCGCCGGGCGGTCCACGCGGCCCGGCGGGGCGCTCCGAGCGCGCTGGTCGACCGCCTCGGCCACCTGTTGTCGGACCTGGGTGGCGGCGTTCCGGCGGTCCCGGTGCTGCTGGTGGCCGGCGTGCTGGCCGCCTGGTGGTGGCGCCGGTCCCGGGCCGGGCGCTGGTGGCTGCCGCTGCCGGTGGCGGCGGTGACGGCGGGGCTGATCCCGCTACTGGTGGTCCCGGCGAAGGCGGCTTTCGCCCGGCCGGGCCCGCTCGGGGAGCCGCTGGCGGCGGGCCAGTGGGGCTGGTTCCCGTCGGGGCACACGGCGACCGCGGCGATCTCGTACGGGGTGGCGGCGCTGCTGCTGGCCCGGGTGGCCGGCCCGCGGGCCGGCCGGGGGCTGGCGGCGGGTGCGGTGCTGCTGTCGCTCGGGGTGGGCGCGGGGCTGGTGTGGTGTGACTTCCACTGGCTGCTGGACGTGGTGGCGAGCTGGTGCCTGGCCATCCTGACGCTGTGGGCACTGGACCGGTGGCTGCCCCGGCCGGGGGCCGGGAGGGGTCGGGCCGGGAGGGGTCAGGCGTCGGGGTCCTCGTTGCGGTGAACCAGGCCGGGCTCGCCGTTGTCCCGCTGCCACTCGACGACGAGTTCCTCGCGGGCGCCGAAGCGGACCAGGTGGCGGCCGACGACGTCCTCCAGGCCGGGCAGGTTCTCGCGCTCGCCCTCGACGGCGAGCAGCAGCGCGTCCGGCCGCGCCTCCAGGGTGGCGGTGCCGGCGCCGAAGACCAGCGTGCCGCGGCCGGTCTCCTCGGAGTAGACGGCCTCGATCTTGCGCCCCATGTGGGCGGCGAGCTGCTTGGCGTAACGGCCCGAGCGGTCGGTGGCGACGCGGGCTTCGGAGCGGGGCATGGGCCCTCCTGGGTTTGTGGAGGGAAACTTAGGGTCCCCTCACTTGAGGCCAACGCTAACCCAGATACTGAGCTTGGCTCAACATATTTCCGCGATCATTCTCCGCTGCCCGCCGCAGCCCCCGGACCGGCCGCTACCCTGGGGCGGACGCCAGCCGAGGAGACCACCGATGACCACCACGCCGACCGACGAACCGGCGGAACCCTCCCCCGGCCCCGGCGGCACCCCGGGCTCCGCCGCCGAGCTGGCCGACGCGATGACCAGGGCGATCAAGCGGATCCGCCGCCAGACCGGCTGGCGACTGGAGCCGTACGGCATCACTCCCGGCCAGGCCCGGGCGCTGCGCACGCTCGCCCACGTGCCCGGCTGCGAGACCCCGGACCGCGCGATGCGGCTGAGCGACCTCGCCGACAAGCTGCACATCGCCCCGCGCTCGGCGACCACCGTGGTCGACGCGCTGGAGGAGGCCGGTCTGGTCGAGCGCAGCCCCGACCCGGCCGACCGGCGGGCCGTCCGGATCCTGCTGACCGAGGCCGGGCGTGCCGCGGTGGAGCGGATCGGGCAGGTCCGGGACGAGGTCGCGCAGGACTACTTCGGTGAGGTCAGCCCCGCCGACGAGGAGGTGCTGCTGCGGGTGCTGCGCTCCGCCGAGGCCCGTTTCCTCGCAGCCGGGCCGCCACGGCGCTAGCCGCGCCCGGGCGCAGCGCGGTGATCCCGATCCCGGCGATCACCAGCAGCGCGGCCGCGGCGGCAATCGGGCTGATGCGCTCGCCGAGCAGCAGCCAGGCCGAGGACATCCCGAACACCGGCACCAGCAGCGAGTAGGGGGCGACGGCGGTCGCGTCGTAGCTGCGCAGCAGGTAGCTCCAGGCGACGAAGCCGAACAGGGTGGAGAGCAGCCCGACGTAGCCGATCACCCCCAGTCCGGCCGGGGTGATCTCGCGCAGCGCCCGCCAGTCCGCCCGCGGCCCCTCGACCAGCAGGGACAGGCCCAGCAGCGGAAGCGGCGGGACGGCACTGACCCAGACCATCCAGCGCAGCGCGTCCGGCGGCGCGGCCCGGCGGGTCAGCACGTTGGCCAGCCCCCAGGCGACGGCGGCCAGGACCACCAGCGCGAAGGCCCCGAGCGGGCCGCCGGCGCCCTGGTTCCAGGCGCTCAGCGCGATGCCCGCGAAGGCGATCGCCAGGCCCGCCAGCCGCTGCCCGCCGGGGCGTTCGCGCAGCAGCACGGCGGCGAACAGCGCGGTGAAGCCGGCCTGCCCCTGGAGCACCAGGGAGGAGAGCCCGGCCGGCATCCCGGCGTGCATGCCGAGGAAGAGCAGCCCGAACTTGACCACCCCGAGGACCATCCCGACGGCCACCACCCAGCGCCAGGCCACCCGGGGCGGGCCGACGAAGAAGATGGCCGGCACCGCGACGACGGCGAACCGCAGGGCGCAGAAGAGCAGCGGCGGGAAGCTGTCCAGGCCGACGTGGATCAGGACGAAGTTGAGGCCCCAGACGGCGGCCACCAGCACGGCCAGGGCGATGTGGCGCGGGCTCATGCCGGTCCCGCCGTCGGTGCTCGCCGTTCCGGTGCTGCGTCGGCCGCTCGGGGCGGTGGTTGTCGCGGTCATGGGTCGAGCATGGCGGCGCCGAACCGTGTAGCACCAGCGATGAATTCTGAAGGGGACACTTTAGGATCGCTGCATGATGGATCTGGGGCGCCTGCGGGCGCTGCACGCGGTGGCGGTGCACGGCTCGGTCGGCGGGGCGGCGGCCGCGCTCGGTTTCACGCCCTCGGCGGTCTCGCAGCAGATCGCCAAGCTGGAGCGGGAGACCCGGACGGTGCTGCTGGAGCGCCAGGGCCGGGGGGTGGTGCTGACCGACGCCGCGCATGAACTCGCCGCCACCGCGCGGACCGTGCTGGGGCTGGTGGAACAGGCCGAGGTGCGTCTGGAGGAGCAGCGCGGCCGGGCCGCGGGGCGGCTGCTGGTGGCCGCGTTCCCGTCCGGCGCCCGCGGGCTGATGCCCGGGGCGCTGGCCGATCTGCGGCGGCGCTGCCCGGAGCTGGACGTCCGGCTGCTGGAGCGCGACCCGTATCCGGCGGCCGAGCTGGTGGCCCGGGGTGAGGTGGACCTGGCGCTGGTGCAGGACTGGCCGACCGTACCGCTCCCGGTGCAGGAGGGGGTCTCCCGGATGGACCTCGGCACGGACCCGGTGGACCTGCTGCTGCCCGCCGACGACCCGCTGACCGCGCTCGACCCGGTGCCGGTGGAGCGGCTGTGCGGGCAGCGGTGGATCAGCGTGCCGCCGGGCAACATCTGCCACGACTGGCTGGTCCGCACCCTGCGCGAGGCCGGCGAGGAGCCGGACGTGCGCTACCAGGTCGGGGAGTTCGAGACCCAGATCGCGCTGGTCGCGGCCGGTCTGGGGATGGGACTGGTGCCGAGGCTGGGCCGGGGCCCGCTGCCGCCCGGGGTGGCGGCCCGCCGGGTGGTGCCGGAGCCGAGCCGCCGGGTCTTCGCGCTCTGGCGCTCCCAGGCATCCCGGCGGCCTGCCATCACCGAGGCGCTGGCCTCGATGCGGGAGTACTGGGGGCGGCTTCCGGCCTGATCTGCCTGGTCAGCCTGATCGGCCGAACTGCCCGACCGGGCCGACCGGGCCGACCGGGCCGACCGGGCCTCAGCCGGCGAACCCGATCACCAGCCACATGAAGCCGACCCCCACGACGGTGCAGAGCAGGGTGCTGCGCGAGGGGTGGGGACTGTGCGCCTCCGGGAGGATGTCGGAGGTCGCCAGGTAGAGCAGGAACCCGGAGAAGAACCCCAGGTAGAGGCCGAGCAGGTGCTCCGGGATGGTGAAGGCCAGGGTGATCGCCGCCCCGGACACCGGGGCCAGCGCGTCCGCCGCGAGCAGGGCCAGCGCCCGCCGTCTGTCGTTCCCGTACAGCCGGGTGATCGTGTAGGTGTTGAAGCCGTCGGCGAAGTCGTGCGCGACCACCGCGATGGCCACCACCGTGCCGACCGTGGTGCCGGCCTGGAAGGCGGCGCCGATCGCGAAGCCGTCCATCATGCTGTGCCCGACCAGGGCCAGCGCGGCGGCCAGTCCGACGCCCTGGTGCCCGGAGTGTCCGTGAGGGTGGCCCTGGTGGTGGCCGTGGGAGTGCGCCGCGTACTCGCCCTCGTGGCCGCGGTGGATGGCGACCGCCCGCTCGACCACGTGGAGGGTGAGGAAGCCGCCCGCGAACATCAGCAGCGCCTCCGGCACGCCGTGCACCTCCCCGGGCGCCTCGTGGAGCGCCTCGGGCAGCAGGTCGAAGGCGACCACACCGAGCATCAGTCCGGCGGCGAAGCCGAGCACCAGGTGCCGGCGGTCGCCGGTGCGCTGGGCGACGAAACCGCCGATCAGGGTCATCAGGAACGCCCCGGCGGCGACCAGGACCGCGGTCATCGGGCCGGCTCCGGCGCCGATCCGGTGTGGTGGTCGGGGCCGCCGTGCGGTCTGCCGAGCGCTCTGCCCATTCCTCTCCCCTGGGATCCGCCCCTGGCCGGGCCGACCGCCCGCCGTACCGGACGCACGTTCGGCGGTGATCGCCCGGAGTGCCGGGGCTGGGGTGTGTGCTGCGGAGCCGTTCCCCCAGCCTCGGTCCGGGGGTTCCGGGGCGCCCGCCGGATGCGCCGTCCGGGTGATGTCCCCCGGCGGCCCCGGCGGGGCCACGGTCTGTCGGGGGTGGTCGGGGGTGGTCGGGGGGCGGGGTCGGGGGTGGTCTGTCGGGGGGTGCGGTCGGGGTCGGGGGCGGGGGCGGGTGCGGTCGGTCAGCTGCCGGTGGCGACCGGTAGGCCCAGGTGGGTGTGGGCCAGTTCGCGGACTCCGTCGCCGTCGATCAGGTGGATGTGCCGGTGGCTCTCCCCGGCGGTGAGGTCCAGCACCTCGTCGGCGAAGCGGCCGGTGGTGAGCCGCAGGCCGCGCTCGGCGGACTCCTCGCCCACCGCCTCGGCCAGGGTCTCGATCTGCTCGACGCCGATCGACGCGGTGTCCCGGGAGGCCCAGACCACCCAGCGGCCGGGCAGCGCGCTGCCGGGCGCGCCCTCCCCGGTGGCGACCAGTCCGGCCGGGCCGCGCAGCCGTACGCTCCACCGCGCGATCCCGCCGCGGGTCAGCAGGTCCCGCACCAGCTGGGCGAACTCGTTGGCGGACAGGTCGGCGGCGGCCGGCACGGTGGCCCCGGCCTGGGCGGCCGGCCGGACACCGGCCCGGTCGTACGGGTCCGGGGTGACGGCCGCGCCGAGCTGGCGCAGCCGCACCAGGGCCTCGTCCTGCTCGGCGTCGGCGTAGACGCCTTCGTCGTCGCGCTCCTCGTACGGGGTGCCCGGCGGCAGTAGCCGGGTGCGGGCCAGCGCGTCGCGGTCGGCGTCCACGCTGACCAGGCAGAGCGGCTCGGCCGTGGCGGGATCGCGCAGCCAGCCGTTGAGGACGACGCCGGCGAGTATCTCGTCGGTGTCGACGGCGTCGGCGGCCTGGAGGGCGCGCAGGGCGAGCCGGGCGACCAGCCGCAGGTAGTCGGTGGCCCGGTCCGCGGGCGGGCGCGGCACCGGGACGATGTCGCCGCCCGGGGCGAGCCGGTAGCCGGTGAGCGAGGGCACCAGGTCGAGCGGCGGCAGGTCGAGGTCCAGTACGGCGGTGCGGGTGAGCGGGCGGAAGACCGCCCGGCAGGCGGCGGGCAGGTCCTGGGTGGTGGTCTCGGCCGCCGCCAGCGCCCGCTCCAGCAGCGATTCCACGGCGGCCGGCTCGGCCAGCCGGTAGGCCCGGCGGCACTCCTCCAGGCTCTCGTTGTACTCGCGCACGACGCGGGCCCGGGCCTCCTCGGCCGCCTCGTGGGCGCGCCGGGACTCGTCGGCGGCCGGGTTGCCGGCCTCGGCCCGGCGGGTGCGCCACTCGCGTAGGGCGCGCTGGTGGGTGAGCCGGGCCTGGGCCAGCTCACGCTGGTAGCCGGAGTCGAGCAGCCGACGGGACGGGCCGCTCTCCGGGTCGGCCGCGGGCGGTTCGACGGGGGCGAAGTCCTCCCAGCGGGGCTCTGACTCGGCTTCGGCGGCGGGGCCGTCGGCCGGGTAGGGGCGGGGCTGGTAGTGGCGCAGCTGGCTCTCGAAGTCCATCGCCGAGACGGGCAGCGCGGCCCGCCGCAGCAGGTCGGCCAGCCGGTCGTGCTCGGCCTGGACGGTGAGTGTGCGGTGGTGGGTCAGGGTGGCGGCCCGGGCGTGCGCCGCCACGGCGTCGTCCGGGCCGGCCTCGGCGGAGCCGGGACGGCCGGGGCCGTCCGGACCGTCGAGGCCCGGGTCGGGTGGCGCATCGCCGGACGCCCCGTTGCCGGACCGACCGTCACCGGTCGTGCCGTCGCCGGTCGTGCCGTCACCGGGGCCGGCGGTGGAGGCGCCGTCCGGCTCCCGGTCCTCGCCGGCTCCGAGGTCACGGAAGACCGAGGCGAGGAAGCCCGGCCGGGGGAACTGGACGGTGGCGGTGCCGTCGGACTGGCCGTCTGCTGAGTACTGCATCGGTCGTCGTTCCCCCATGCTCGTCCGGCGCCTGCCCGGGGCGGTCGGCGACCCTGCGGACCCTCCCCTGGCGGACATTGTCCCCCGAACGGGCGCGGCGGTCAGCCAAGCCGCTCAGTTGGTCCGGGTGTTGGTCAGGTGCAGGCCGATGTAGCCGACGTAGATCCGGCCGCTGCCGGAACAGTCGTCCAGGTAGTGCAGCCGGGGTGCGGTGCGGCCGCCGCCGATCCGCAGGTGCGCGCCCATGAACGCGCGCCGGGACGCGTCGACGCACTCCGGCACCGGCAGCATCCGCTCGCGCTTCCACTTGGTGTGGCTGAACACCGTCCGGGACTCCCCGCGCACCGCCTTGCGGGGCGGGAAGCGGCGGCAGCCCTCGGGGGTGCGCTCGCACCACTGCTTGAAGTCCCCGCCGGCCGCGCCGCGCACAGCCGCCTCGGCGTACTCCTGAAGGGCCGTCAGGCCGTCCCAGGCGAGCCGGGCCCACCCGGCGCCGGTGCACTGGAGCCCATCGAGGGCGAGCGCGGTCTTCTGGTCACCGGTGAAGGTCACCAGCGGGAACTCGCCCAGTCTGGCCATGAGTTCGCTGAAGGTGTCGGGCGCGCCAGGACGGGCGACGGGGCGGACGGCGGGGTGCGCGCCCAGGGCCGGCCCGCCGCCGGCCGGCGCGAGGCAGTGGCGGCCGGTCAGCGCACGGGCCCCGGAGCGGAGACGGCCCTCCCGGATGTCCCTGCTGTCGCGGCCCTGGCCACGCTCGCGGTGATCGCGGCGCTCCAGGCGCAGGGTGTGCCGGACCCGCTCCAGCTCGTCGGCCCTGGCCTGCTGTTCGGCGCGGTCCTGCTGCTCCTCGCGGGCGAGCGCGGTCAGGTCGGCCCGGGCGGCGGCCCGCTCCGGGCCCCGGCCCCCGGCCGTCCGGTCGGCGGCTCCGTCGGCGGCGTTCCCGGCGGTCCGCCCGGTGGTCCGCTCCGCGGCTCGGCGGAGCTGCGGCGGCGGGACGCGCAGCACCGGCACGGCCGCCAACGGCGGTGGCAGCGGCTGGTCCGCGGCGAGGCGGCGCGGCTCGCGGGCGAGCAGCCCGGCGGCGCGGCGCAGGTCCTCTTCTATTCGGCCTCGGGCGAGTACCGGATGTCGGGCGCTGTCCTGCCGGGAGGCCGGGTCGACCTCGGGCAGGTAGGTCCGCACCGCCCCGCCGTAGACGGTGTGGTACTCCAGTGCGACGTTGAACCCGGTGCGGGCGCCGGGGTCGAGCACGTAGGCGGTGGCGAGTCCGGGCAGCTGGCGACAGAGCGGGGCGACCACGTCGTGCACCCAGCCGTCGAGCGGGACGTTCACCGGGACACTGGCCACCACGACGGGCAGCCTGCGCTCGGGGTCGCAGAGCTCGTCGATCAGGGCGTCGACCTCGTCGGCCGTGATCACCCGGGGCCCGGTGTGGACGGCGGCCGGGCCGTCGGTGGCGTCGAGCAGCGGCAGGAGCGAACGGGCGAGTTCGGGCACCGGCACCCGGCACGGGGTGCGCACGCCGGTACCGGTGCTGTGCGTCTCGGCCTCCAGCCGGACCCAGGTCGGCCCGTCCGCCCCGGTGGCCACCGTGAGGGTGAGCTGCTGGGTGCCGTGCGGGGCCGGAGTGCGCAGGCGGCGGCGGTCGTAGCGGCCGGCGCCCGGGCCGTCGCGCAGCGGGCCCTGGTCCCGGTCGAACAGGACCCGCTCGCCCAGGCGGAGGCGCTCGGTGGCGGGACCCGCCGCGGCGCCCGGCCCGAGTGGGGCCGGCCCGGCGGGCGGGGGCTCCTCGAAGCCCTCCTGTTTCAGCCAGGCGGCGAGCTGCTCGTCGGCCAGGGCGACGGCCTCCGGGTGCGCGAGGGCCGTGGTGACCGTCATCCGGTAGGGCGTCGTGGGGCCACGGGAGCCAGGTGCGTCGGCACCGGTGTGCGTGCGGACGCGGTTCTGGACGGGACGGCTCGCGAGCGGGTGACTCGACACCGGGTGGCTCGGAGTCAGGTGGATCGGAGCCGGTTGGCTCGGAGCCGAGTGGTCGGCGGTCGGGTGCGTCGGGACCGGGTGGGTCGCGGACTGGGGATTCGGGGTCGAACGGTTCGAGGTCATGCACGTACCTCCGTGGTGCGGGGTGGGGTCCTGTGTCCTCCATCGATGGTTTCGTCCGGTTCTGCCGGAACCTTGCCCAGGAAACGCCACGGCCCGGAGGGGAAGTTCCAACTCCGGGCTACGACACTACGTTCGGGTGAATCTGCTCAAGCGGTCTTCCGCGTGGCGCGGGCCCTGGGTTACGGGGAACCGCTCCTCAGGGGCCGTCAGGACGGCTCGGCGGGACGGCTCGGCGGGACGGCGCCCGGCCCCGCCGTGCCGGAGGTGTCCGCGGTCAGACCGGCACCTCGACGTAGGTGCGGCCGGCCGGGACCGCCACCGCCGTGCCGCCGGTCGCCTCGGCCAGCCAGGTGTGGAAGTCCGCCACGTCCGGCTCCGGCACCCCCACCTCGATCCGTACCCCGGCGGCCTCGTAGGCGAGGTCGCTGACCGTGTAGCCGGCCGCCCGCAGGTCGTTCTCCACCCGACCGGCCCGGACGTGGTCCACCGCCACCGCGAGCAGCGCGACCGGCCGGCGCTCCAGCAGGCCGATCTCGCCGACCGCCTCCGACACCGCGTTCCCGTACGCCCGCACCAGCCCGCCCGCACCCAGCTTGATCCCGCCGAAGTACCGGGTGACCACGGCGACGGTGTCCGTCAGGCCGCGTCGGCGCAGCACCTCCAGCATCGGCACCCCGGCCGTGCCGCCGGGTTCGCCGTCGTCGCTGGAGCGCTCGCGGCGCTGCTCGTCGCCGACCACGAAGGCGGTGCAGTTGTGCCGGGCGTCCCAGTACTGCTTGCGGATGCCCGCGATGAAGGCCTGCGCCTCCTCCTCGTCCACGACCCGGGCGAGGTGGCAGATGAACCGGGACTTCTTGATCTCGATCTCATGGCTGCCGGCCCGCCGGATGGTGAGGTACGGCCTGGCGGTGGGCTCCGGCGTGGCGGACATGGTGCGGGGGTCCTCCCGAGGGCGACGAATGCTGACGGCGCGCGCCCGGGGCACGGGAGCGGCACCGCCAGCCTAGTTGGCGCCCGGCGGGAGGACCGGCCGCCGGCGGGTCAGCGACCGGCCAGGGTGTTCAGCCGCTCGCGGTCCAGACCGGTCAGCTCGGTGACCTCGTCGAGGTCGACGGCGCCGCAGTCCAGGCCGCGCAGCAGGTAGCCGCTCAGCGCCCGGGCGGTGGCCGGCTCGTCCATCACGTCGCCGCCCGTCTTGGCGACGTACCCGGCGAGCCGGGCGGCTGCGGCCGACAGGCCCTCGCGGTAGAAGGAGTAGACCGCGGCGTATCGGGTCGGCAGGTGCGCCGGGTGCATGTCCCAGCCCTGGTAGTAGGCGCGGGCGAGCGAGCGCCGGACCAGGCCGTGGTGGAGTTTCCAGGCCGCGTGCACCTGCTCGGCGGAGCCGGTCGGGATGACGTTGGTCGAACCGTCGGAGAGCCGGACCCCGGTGCCCGCGGCCGCCACCTGCATGACCGCCTTGGCGTGGTCGGCGACCGGGTGGTCCATGCTCTGGTGGGCCGCGCTGACGCCGCACGCGGCGCTGTAGTCGAAGGTGCCGTAGTGCAGGCCGGTGGCGCGGCCCTCGGCGGCCTCGATCATCCGGGCGACGGTGGCCCGGCCGTCCGGGCCGAGGATCGCCTGGGTGGTCTCGATCTGGATCTCGAAGCCGATCCGGCCGGCGGGCAGCCCGGCCCGGCCCTCGAAGTCCTCCAGCAGCCGGACCAGCGCGGTGACCTGCTCGGCGTAGGTCACCTTGGGGAGGGTCAGGACCAGCCCCTCGGGCAGCCCGCCGCCGGCCAGCAGGGTGGCCAGGAACAGTTCCAGGGTGCGGATGCCGCGGGCCCGCACGGGGGCCTCCATGCACTTGACCCGGATGCCGAGGTACGGCGGCGCGCCGCCCTCGGCCACCGCGGCGGCCACCAGCTCGGCGGCGCGGACCGCGGCCGCGTCCTCCTCGGCGTCGGGGCGGGGGCCGTAGCCGTCCTCGAAGTCGATCCGCAGGTCCTCGATCGGCTCGCGCTCCAGCTTGGCGCGGACCCGGGTGTGCACGTCGGCGAGCAGCCCGTCGTCGGCGACGCCGAGGGCACGGGCCAGCTCGGCCGGGGTGGCGGCGTGCCGGTCGAAGGCTTCCAGCGCCTGGCGGCCCCACTCGCGCACGGTGTCGGCGCCGAAGGCGTCGGCCGGGACGTAGACGGTGTGCACCGGCTGCCTGGTCCCGGGCTCGCCCGGGTAGCGGCGCGCCAGGTCGGCGTCGACCGGGGCGAGCAGCGCCTCCA
Source organism: Kitasatospora sp. NPDC056651 (assembly GCF_042792155.1). Taxonomy (NCBI): domain Bacteria; kingdom Bacillati; phylum Actinomycetota; class Actinomycetes; order Kitasatosporales; family Streptomycetaceae; genus Kitasatospora; species Kitasatospora sp. NPDC056651. The sequence continues at coordinate 68,643 of NZ_JBHTWX010000037.1, forward strand.
CGGCGGCGCGGGCCGCGGCGGAGAAGGAGGCCCCGTCCGTCGGCCCGTTTCCGTCGGCCTCGACCCGTGTCATCCGCACTCCTCCATGCCGAACCAGCGCTTCAACAATTTGTTGAGGCGAAGGTAGCTCCGGCGCGGCCGGGCGTCAATGGCCGCCCGGGGACCGGCCGGTGGCTGCCCGACGTCACTCCCTCCCGGCGGCGACGTAGCGGTCGTGCAGCTCCGGGAAGAGCTCGGCGACCTCCTTGGGGTGGACCGAACCGTCCGGGCCCTTGCCCGTGACGCCGAAGTGCTTGGTCAGCCAGCCGGCGAGGCGCTGGGGGTCGGGCTGGTGGCCGTGGCTGTCCATGTAGGAGACGAGCGCCTCATAGGCGAGGTCCGGGTCGAGGCGCGCGGGCGCCTGGAGCATCGCGGGCTGCTCGGCGGGCACGAAGTCCTCGGCCGAAACCGACTGCTCGGCCTCGGCGGGCCGGACAGGCTCCTCCGGCAGGTGGGCCTGCTCCGACAGGTGAGCCTGGTCCGGCAGGTGAGCCTGCTGGGACTGCTCGGGCTGCTGGACCTGCTGACGGTGCACCGGCTCGGCGGGCTGCCCGGGCTGGTGCGGACCGTGCGCGGGGGCCGGGACCAGGACCGGGGCGGGCTCGTCGACGACCGGGCGCGGGGGCTTGAACCAGGGCGAGGCCTGGCCGGGCACCCGACCGCCCGGGGCCGCATCGGCCGGGTGGCCGGTGGTGCGGACCGGGCGTTCGGTCCAGACGTTCAGCTCCTCGCGGCGCGGCTGCGCGGCCGCGTCGGCCGCCCCGTCCGGCTCCTGGGCGGCCCGCAGCCGGACCGCGGCCAGTTTGGCGAGCATCGGGGCCGCCACCTCGGCGGACATCGGTGCGGCGGCCGCGGGCGACTGGGCCGGAGCCTGCTGGGACTGGGGCTGCTGGGCGGCCTCCGGCGCCTGCTGCGGGTGCTGGGGCTGCTGCGGGTGGCCGTCCGTGGCCGGGGCGATGGCCGCGGTGGTGCGGTTCTCCTGGGGGCCGATCGCCTGCGCCTCCTGCTCCGCCGGGACCTCCTTGACCTCGCGCTCGCGGCCCTCGTCATCCAGCCGGTCGAGCAGTGCCGGGTCCAGCGGAACCCCGAACTTGGCGAGCTTGAGCGGCAGCAGCGCCTGGATCGGCGCCGAGCGCCGCCAGCCGCGCCCGTACCGGAACCGCAGCTGCGCCCGGTAGACCAGGCGGTTCTGCTCGAGTCGGATCACCTCGTCGTAGGAGCGGAGCTCCCAGAGCTTCATCCGCCGCCAGAGCCTGAAGGTCGGCACCGGGGAGAGGATCCAGCGCATCACCCGGACCGACTCCATGTGACGGTCCGCGGTGATCGCCGCGATCCGGCCGACCGCATGCCTCGAAGCCTCGACCACCACGACGAAGAGCACCGGAATGACGGCGTGCATCCCCATGCCCAGCGGATCGCCCCAGGAAGCGGCCGCGTTGAACGCGATGGTGGCGACGGTCAGCAGCCACGCGGTCTGCCGCAGCATGGGGAACGGGATCCGCAGCCAGGTCAGCACCAGGTCGAGCGCGAGGAGTACCACGATGCCCGCGTCCACACCGATGGGGAAGGCATAGGAGAAGGCGCCGAAACCTTTCTCCATGGCCAGCTCGCGCACCGCGTTGTACGAGCCCGCGAAGCCGATGCCCGAGATGATGCAGGCACCGGCCGCGACCAGGCCGAGCAGGACCCGATGGGCCTTGGTGAGCGTTGGGCGTGCCATTACGTCTATCAACCCCTGGATGTCGGCTGCGGCCGTACGCGCCTCGACTGCCGGGTCCCGCCGGTCGGGCCGCCGGACGTCTGAGCGACCTCCGGGCTCGGCCCACCGGAGTTTACTCGTACAGGTGTTTAAGCGTTCCCACAGCCTGGGGTGTCACAGTACGACGGCCCGTCGACGGCCTCCGGCACCGCGCGGATCTGCGTGGAAGCCCGGTCTGCCCGTCAGCCGGTCTGCCCCGCCGTGCCGTTGAGGTAGGCCAGTACGGCGAGCACCCGGCGGTTGGCGTCCTCGTCGGGGACGATTTCGAGTTTGGTGAAGATGTTGGCGATGTGCTTGGCGACGGCGCCGTCGCTCACCGAGAGGCGGGCTGCGATCGCCGAGTTGGAACAGCCCTCGGCCATCAGCTCCAGCACCTCGCGCTCACGCGGGGACAGCCGCAGCAGCGGACCGGGCCGGCGCGAGGTGGTCTGCATCAGCTTGGCGATCACGTCCGGGTCCATCGCCGTCCCGCCCGCCGCCACCCGGCGGACCGCGTCGATGAACTGCCCCGCGTTGAACACCCGGTCCTTCAGCAGGTAGCCGATCCCCCCGGTGCCGTCGGCCAGCAGCTCCCGTGCGTAGAGCTGTTGGACGTGCTGCGACAGCACCAGCACCGGCAGGCCCTGGATCTCCCGCCGCGCCTTGAGCGCCGCCTGCAAGCCCTCGTCGGTGAGCGTCGGGGGCAACCGGACGTCGACCACGGCCACATCCGGGCGGTGGGTCAGCAGCGCCTCCAACAGTTCGGGACCGGTCTCCACCGCCGCGGCGATGGTGAAGCCGTGCGCTTCCAGCAGCCGGATCAGGCCTTCGCGAAGGAGGTAGAGGTCCTCGGCGAGGACAACTCGCACGGCAACTCCAAGGTGATGGTGGTGGGTCCGCCCGACGTGCTGTCGATGGAGAGGACACCGTCGAAGGTACCCAATCGCTTCTCGATTCCCCGCAGCCCCGTCCCCCGCGAGGGATCCGCCACACCGACTCCGTCGTCCGTCACCGAGACCCGCAGGAAACCCGCCCGGTAGAGGATGTCCACCCAGACCTGCTCCGCGCCCGAGTGCTTGGCCGCGTTGGCCAGCAACTCGCAGATGCTGAAGTACACCGCGGCCTCCACCGGGGCCGGCGGCCGGTCCGGCAGGCTCACGCACACCTCCGTCGGCAGCGCACTGTCCAGCGCCAACGCCCGGACCGCGTCGCCCAGTCCGCGCTCGGCGAGCACCGGCGGGTGGATGCCGCGCACCAGGTCCCGCAGCTCCTGAAGAGCCCGGGCCGAGGACTGGCGCGCCTCGGCGAGGAGCTCCCGCGCGGCCGCCTGGTCGGTGTCCATCAGGTGCTCGATGGTGCCCAGCGTCATGCCTATCGCGACCAGCCGTGCCTGGGCGCCGTCGTGCAGGTCCCGCTCGATCCGCCTCAGTTCGGCTGCCTGGTTGCCCGCCGCGTCCGCCCGCGTCTCGGTCAGCTCGGCCACCCGCCTGGTCAGCTGGGCGTGCGTGGCCCGGCCGTCCTGGTCCAGCACCCGACGGGCCGCCTCCGCGTACCAGCGCACCGCGAACGGGGCCACGAGTATCCCGACCGCGATCATGACGGCCCCGAGCATGACGCTCAGCAGGACGGACGTCATCTGGCTGTCCAGCGGGCCGAACCCGTCCGTCGGCACCGGCCCCGTCAGGATGTTGGCGGCGCCGAGTCCCAGCAGAACGACCACCGGGCCCGCCAAGGCGATCGCGAGAAACGGGTTCACCAGCAGCCAGGCCAGCTCGGCACGGGTGGTCCGGTCCCGCAGGCCCCAGTGGACCAGCTGCGCGTACTTCGCCACCGTCCGCGAACGGTGGTACGTGTAGCCCGTCCACCAGTGCCCCCGGCCGTCCAACTCCAGCTCCGGGCGGGGCTCGTACACGGCCGGCAGCCGGATGCCGAACCAGCGCTCCAGCTGGCCTCGCGTGCGGTTCGCGGTGCGGCGGACGTTGGTGGCGGCCACCACACTGCCGACGGCCACCGCCACCAGAAGGGCAAGGAACAGCCCCACGTCGTACGACTGGAGGAGCTGGGACGACACCGCCCCCGAGAAGACCGCAGCACCCACCGGCAGCACCGCCCCCGGCACCGCTGCCAACACCACCACGGCAAGCCGCGCGAGCCCCTCACCGCCGGCCGTGAAGGCGGACCGGGCCTGCGCACCTACGGACGTGCCGCTCGTACGACTCACTGTTGTCACGGAAGCTCCTGGTGCCGGTACCGATCGTCCTCCATCAGTGTTCACGAACCGCCCGCCACCCACACTGGCCATGGCACCCCAATTCCGGGGTGGACCTAGGACCACCTGCTGGTGGACAAAGGGGCATCGGCAAGTGAGATGGCCCGGAAACGCGAAGAACCCCCATCCGGAAACCGGATGGGGGTTCATTCACAATAATTGTTCGGCGACGTCCTACTCTCCCACAGGGTCCCCCCTGCAGTACCATCGGCGCTGTGAGGCTTAGCTTCCGGGTTCGGAATGTAACCGGGCGTTTCCCTCACGC
>NZ_JBHTWX010000038.1:0-69692 GCF_042792155.1 Kitasatospora sp. NPDC056651
ACGGAGACCTTAGACAAGCCTCATCGTCCCAGTTCAGAAGGCACTTTCGCGTTCCCGCTCATGATCCGGACACGGCCCCAAGTGAAACGCACAGGCTAGCCGTCCGACCGGAGCCGCTTTCCTTGCCCTTTCGAAGCCCCCGGAATTCCGGGGGCTTTTCCGCATTTCCGGCCAGCTGACGAAGTCAGGTCCCGTTCATTGCTGCAAGGCCCGGCCCGGCGAAACATTTGTGCTATCTCCCGACGACAGGAAAGGGACTCGGAAATGCCGAAGACAGCAATCGCCGGCGGCGGAATCGGCGGTCTGGCGACCGCGCTGAGCCTGGCCCGGCGCGGGCACGACGTTGTGGTGCTCGAACGCCGGGACTGCTTCACCGAGATCGGCGCCGGCATCCAGCTCGGGCCGAACGCGTTCCAGGCGCTGGACCGGTTGGCCGTCGGCGACGCGGTCCGGGCCCGCGCGGTGCACATCGACGAACTCCGCTTCATGGACGGCACGACCGACGAGAAGGTCGTCTCGATGCCGCTCACCGGTGCCTACCGGGCCCGCTTCGGCAACCCGTACGCGGTGGTGCACCGCATCGACCTGTACGAGCCGCTGCTGGCCGCCTGCAGAGCCGAACCCTCCGTGGAGCTGCGCGTCGACTGCTCGGTGGAGCGCTACGACCAGGACGCCGACGGCGTGACCGTCCAGCTGGCCAACGGCGAGCGGGTCCGCGCCGACGCGCTGATCGGTGCCGACGGCATCAACTCCTTCGTCCGCAAGCAGCTCGTGGGCGACGGCTACCCGAAGGTGTCCGGGCACACCATCTACCGCTCGGTGATCCCCATGGAGGAGGTCCCCGAGGAGCTGCGCTGGAACACCGTCACGCTGTGGGCGGGCCCCAAGTGGCACTTCGTCCACTACCCGATCGGCAGCGGCGAGTTCCTCAACCTGGCCGCCACCCGCGACGACGGCGCCACCGAGGCCGTGCTCGGCCTGCCGGTGGAGCGCGACCACGTCCTGAACGAGTTCCCGGGCCTCGGCGAGACCGCCCGGCGCCTGCTGGAGCTGGGCCGGGACTGGAAGTCCTGGGTGCTGTGCGACCGGGACCCGGTGGAGCGCTGGACCGACGGCCGGGTCGTCCTGGTCGGCGACGCCGCCCATCCGATGCTCCAGTACGCCGCCCAGGGCGCCTGCCAGGCCGTCGAGGACGCGGTGGTGCTCGGCGAGCTGATCGGCACCGAGCCGGCCGACTTCGCCCAGCGCTTCGAGAAGTTCAACGCCGACCGCCGCGAACGCACCGGCGCCATCCAGCTGCTGGCCCGCGAGATGGGGCGCCGGCTGTACCACCCGGCGGGCGAGGCCGCCGAGGCCCGCAACGCCATGCTGCGCTCGCTGTCCGACGAGGACCTGTACCGGAAGGTCCAGTGGCTGCACGGCGGCGAGGTCGGCACCGGCCGCGGCCCCGGACCCGTCCCGGTGATCGAGCGCACGGTCTGATCCCGTCCCCCCGACCGCCCCTTGTGAGAGGAGTACATCCACCATGCGTCACGACAACCTGTACATCACGGGCGTGGGGGCCTGGTACCCCAAGCCGGTTCCGGTCGAGGAGGCCATCGAGGCCGGCCTGTACGACGACGCCGCCCGGCGGCGCTCCGGCCAGACCGCCGCGACCGTGGCCGGCGACGAGGACACCCAGCCGGTGATGGCGGTGCGGGCCGGAAAGCTGGCGCTGCGCCACTCCGGCCTGGACACGGGCGAGTTCGGGCTGCTGCTGCACGCCACGGGCGCGTTCTGCGGCCTGGACGGCTGGAACGTCGGCTCCTACCTCCAGCACCAGGTGCTGGACGGCAACGGGCTGTCCTTCGAGGTCAAGCAGCAGTCCAACGGCGCCATGGCGGCGATCGAGCTGGCCGCGGCCTTCCTCGCCGCCCGCCCCGAGCGGCAGGCCGCGATGATCACCTCCTCGGACCGCTTCGTGATGCCGACGTGGAACCGCTGGCGCACCTACCCGGGCCTGGTGTTCGGCGACGGCGCGAGCGCCGCGGTGCTCTCCCGCACCGGCGGCTTCGCCCGGATCGCCTCGATCGTCACGGAGAGCCGGTCCGACCTGGAGCGCGCCCAGCGCGCCGGACTGGAGTTCACGCCGTACCCCGACTTCGACGACCCCAAGGCGTACCCGATCAACCTCATCGACCGGATGCAGGCGTTCGCGGACGAGGAGCACGGCGGCCGCATCTCCGAGGTCTTCAAGCGGATGAACGAGGCCCTGATCCTGTCCGTCGGGCGGGCGAGCGAGGAGGCCGGGGTCCGGCCGGAGGACATCGACCACCTGGTCTTCCCGAACTTCGGCAGGACGATGCTGCGCCAGGAGGTGCTCACCCCGCTGGGGCTGGACGCCGCCAGGACGCCGGTCGAGTTCGTCCGGGAGACCGGACACGTCGGTGCCACCGACCAGTTCGGCGGCCTGGAGTACCTGGTCCGCACGGGCCGCCTGGAGGCGGGCCGGCGGGTGCTGCTGTGCGGCATCGGGCTCGGCTTCAACTGGACCAGCGCGATCCTGGAGATCGACGAGGTCCCCGCCCCGGTCGCCGGCTGACCGGCGGCACCACGGCGAAGGGCCCGGACACCTCCTCGGTGTCCGGGCCCTTTCGGCGTGCGATCGTCAGGAGGCCCGCATGGCCTCCAGCTCCGCCAGGTCCTCCTCGGTCAGCCGCAGCGCGGCCGCGGCGACGTTCTCCTCCAGGTGCCCCACCGACGAGGTGCCCGGGATGCACACCAGGCTGGGGGAGCGGTGCAGCAGCCAGGCCAGGGCCACCTGGTAGGCGGTGACGCCGTGCCGCTCGGCCACCAGGTCGACGGGCTTCGCGTCCAGCGGCACGTTCAGCGGGACCTTGGCGTCCTTGCCCGGGGTCTTCTCCGCGCCCAGCAGGGTGTAGGTGCCGAGCGGGAAGAAGGACATGTACGCGATGCCGGCCTCCTCGCAGGCCCGCAGGGTCGGCTCGTCGTCCCGGCGCACGACGTTGTACTCGTTCTGCACGCACACCACGGGGGCGATGGAGCGGGCCTCGGCGAACTGCGCCGGGGTGACGTTGCTGATGCCCAGGTGCCGGACGAGGCCCTGCTCCCGCAGCTCGGCGAGGGCGCCGAACGGCTCGGCGATCGACTCGTCCGGGCCGATGCCGCCGGCCTCGGCGACGATCCGGAGGTTGACCACGTCGAGGTGGTCACGGCCGAGGTTGCGCAGGTTGGAGTGGACCGCCTCGCGCAGCTCCTGCGGGGACAGGGCGGCCGGCCACTCCATGTCCGGGGTGCGCTTGGCGCCGATCTTGGTGATGATCACCAGGTCGTCGCCGTAGGGGTGCAGGGCCTCGCGGATGAGCTCGTTGACCACGTGCGGGCCGTAGTAGTCGCTGGTGTCGATGTGGTTGACCCCGAGCTCGCGCGCCCGGCGCAGGACGGCGAGGGCGCTCTCGCGGTTCTTCGGGGGGCCGTAGACGCCGGGGCCGGCCAGCTGCATCGCGCCGTATCCCATGCGGTTGATGGTCAGTTCACCGCCGAGGGTGATGGATCCCGCGGCGGCGGCAGGGGCGACGGATTGCGTGGTCATGGATGAACTCTCCTTGTCGGGAACGGATGTGACGGTGGATCGGTGAATCTGGTCAGCGGCCGGCGCGGCGCAGGGCGCGGCCCAGGCAGATCCAGAGCAGCGCGGCGGCCGCCACCACGACGACGGCGTCCACACCGAGGGAGAGCCGGACCCCGGAGAGCACGGCGTCGGCGTGCGAGCCGGCGCCCTCCAGTGTGTGGATCCGGCTGCTGGCGATGGCGCTGAGCACCGGGGTGCCCATGGCGAGCGCCACCTGCTGGGTCATCGTGGCCAGGCCGGTGGCCAGGCCCTGCTCGTCGTTCGGCAGGCCGGTGGTCGAGGTGACCATGTACGCCACCACGCCCATGACGTGGCCGAAGGAGCCCACGGTCATCACGGCCAGCACCAGGACGATGCCACCGCCGCCGCCGGTGACCAGGAACACGCCGAGCGGGCCGACGAGTTGGAACACCAGACCGGCGACCAGGGTGGTCCGGTTGCCGTACCGGCCGATGATGCGCGGGGCGAAGGCGCCGCCCAGGAAGGCGGAGACGCCCAGCGCCGAGAAGGCGATCCCGGTGGCGAGCGCCGAGTAGCCGTGGACCTCCTGGAGGTACAGGGTGACCAGGAAGATCCCGCCGGTCTGCATGGTGATCAGGGCCATGCCGCCGAAGTTGCCCCAGCGGACGGTCGGCCGGCGCAGGATGCCGACCGGGGCGAGGGGCGTCTCGGTGCGCAGCTCGATGCGGTAGAAGGCGACGAGCAGCGCGGCGCCGACGAGGACGCAGCCGAGCACCAGCGGGTCGCCCCAGCCCATGTCGGGGCTGCGGGAGACGCCGTAGACCAGCGCGACCAGGCCCGCGCTCACCGTGACGGCGCCGGGGACGTCCATCCGCGGGCGGTCGGTGGAACGGCTCTCCTTCAGGAGCACCGGCGCGAAGGCCACGATGGCGAGCCCGATCGGCACGTTGAGCAGGAACGACCAGCGCCAGCTGAGCAGCCCGGTGAGCAGGCCGCCGGCCACCGCGCCGACGGTGAAGCCGAGCGAGATCATGGTGCCGTTGACGCCCAGAGCCTTGGCCCGCAGCGGGCCGTCGGGGAAGGACGTGGTGAGCAGCGCGAGCGCGGACGGGGTGGCCATCGCGGTGGCGACGCCCTGGAGGACCCGGGCGACGATCAGCACCGACGGGCTCTGCGCGACCGCGCCGAGGACGGACGAGGCCACCAGCAACCCGATGCCGGCCATGAACATCAGGCGTCGCCCGTAGAGGTCGGCCATCCGTCCGAAGAGCAGGGTGAATCCGGCGGAGGTGAGCGCGAACGCGGTGGTGATCCAGTGCAGGTTCCCGACCGAGAAGCCGAGGCCCGAACCGATCACCGGGATCGCGACGTTGAGCAGGGGGAGGTCCGCCGCCAGCAGGAAGGTGGAGCTGAGCAGCAGGACGAGCACGGACCGCTGGTGCGGGGTCATTCGGGGCGGAGCCGCGGTATCCACATCCACGGTGTGTTCAGCGTCCAGCACGGACATGGTGAAATCCCTTTCGTGCGAGTTTGAGTCATGTTCCGGGAGGATCCGAAGGGCTGTCGATCGGCGGCCTTTCACTTCGTCAGGTAGCCGAAATCCGTCTGACGAAGTGCGGGCTCCCTGACAGAGTCCGCCGCTCGCACTGCGGACGATCACCCGGCGGTGGCCAGAATTCGGCCAGATCCGTTCCGTACGTGCAGCCCGGAGGTTCGCCGCCATGACCCAGCAGGCCGATCTGGAATCCCTCTACTCGTCCGACCCGGCCGTCGTGACCGTCTGGTCCGACATCGGCTGCCCCTGGGCGACCCTGGCCCTGCACACCCTGCACGCCGTGGCCCGGGAGCGGGGCTCGGAGGTCGTGGTCGACCACCGGGTCTTCCCGCTGGAGCTGTTCAACTCCGAGCCCACGCCCAAGCCGATCATCGACGCCGAGACGGTGGCGATCGGCGCGATGGTGCCCGAGCTGGGCTGGCGGATGTGGCCGGGACCGGACTGGCGCTACCCGGTCACCACCCTGCCGGCGATGGAGGCGGTGCAGGCCGCGAAGGCGGCGGCGGTCGGCGGGCTGCCCGCCAGCGACCAGCTGGACGCCGCGCTGCGGCTGGCCTTCTACGGCGGCGGCCGGTGCATCAGCGTCACCTCGGAGATCCTCGCCGTCGCCGCCGAGTGCCCGCTGGTCGACGAGGCCGAGCTGGCCGGGGCCCTGGAGCGCGGCACCGCGCGCCCGGCGATCCACCGCGACCTCGCGGTGGCCCGCGGACCCCGGGTGCAGGGCAGCCCGCACCTGTTCACCGCCGCCGGTGCGGACGTGCACAACCCGGGAGCCACCTTCCGGTGGACGGGAAACCCCTACGAGGGCGGATTCCCGCACTTCCTTTCCTATTCACGGGACTGGGCCGAGGAAATCCTCGACAAGGTGGCGCCCGGCGCCCCGACCCAGGCCGGCTGATCCGTTTCCGCATTCCCTGAAGGGGGCCCGAAGTTGTCCACTGCAGACCCGATTCTCGAACTTCCCTACGGCGTCACGCCCGACCCTGACGAATTCCTCCGCGCCGCGATCCGCTGGCACTTCTCCGAGGAGACCGGGGCGCCGTTCTGGCTGGAGCGCGCCGACCGGCTGGAATTCTCTCCACTGAGAGACGTCCGCACCTTCGACGACCTGAAGCTCTTCCCGAACTTCGCCAACGAGCTCCGCGACGTGCGGGCCGAGGACCTGATACCGCGCGGCTACGGCCCCCGCCCGAAGGTCGTCGGCGTCTTCGACAGCGGCGGCACCACCGGCGCGCCCAAGCGCGTGGTGATGCTCCAGGAGTGGCTCGACCTGCTGCTCGCCCACAGCAACGCCCAGCTCGACGCGCACGGCGTGCCGCGCGACGTGAACTGGCTGATGGCCATCCCCTCGGGGCCGCACATGGTCGGTGCCTCCTTCCAGCAGCTGGTGGCCGAGCGCGGCGGGCTCTCCTTCTCCGTCGACGTCGACCCGCGCTGGGTGAAGAAGATCATCGCCAGGGGCGAGCAGACCGAGGCCGACCTGTACACCGAGCACCTGATCGACCAGCTCCAGCACCCCCTGCGCTCCCAGGACATCGGCGTCCTGATGCTCACCCCGCCGGTCCTGGAGCGGCTGTGCCGCCGTGACGAACTGGTCGACCTGGTGCGCAAGAAGGTCAAGGCCATCATGTGGGTGGGCACCCAGCTCGACCCGGACACCCGCCACCTGTACCGCACCGAGCTGTTCCCGGACGCCGTGCTGTGCAGCGGCTTCGGCAACACCATGACGCTCGGCCACGTCAGCGAGCGCCCCGGCCTCACCGACGACGAGCCGTGCGTCTACGACCCCTTCTCGCCGTACATGACGTACAACGTCATCGACCTCACGGAGCGCCGGCCGGTCGAGTACGGCGAGCGCGGCCGGGTCGTCATGCACTACGTCGGCAAGAGCCTGTTCCTGCCCAACAACCTGGAGCGGGACTTCGGCACCCGGATCCGGCCGCTGCCCGGCCAGGTCGGCGACTCGGTCGCGGACATCGCGCCGGTCGCCGAGTTCGACCAGGAGAAGGTCATCGAGGGGGTCTACTGATGGACGAGCCGCACCTCCTCGACGCGCTGGGCCCCTCCGGCCCGTACCGCTCCCGCAAGCGCGAGACCGTCACCGACACCGCCGGTCTGCCGGTCGCCGAACTCAGCCTCACCCCACGGCTGTTCGTCACCCGCGCGCTGTCGTCCCTGCACCGGGCGGCGCCGCTGCCGCTGGAGCGGCGGCTGGCCGCGCTCGCCGAGGCCGGGCGGATGTTCCGCGAGGACACCGTGAACGGCCTGCCGTACGAGGCGTACGAGCAGACGGTGGCCCGGGTCTCCGGCATCCCGCTGCCCGCCGTGCGGTCCGCCGCCGACGAGATCGCCGACTCCGCGCAGCGCGCGCTGGCCGGCGCGTACGGCGCGCTGCCCGGTGGCGCGGTGCTCGACTGGCGGGACCCGCGCACCCGGACCGGCGCCGCGGTGTGGACCCGGCGCGGCGATGTCCTCGCCGTCAACGCGGCCGGCAACCACCCGGCCCCGCACGCCCTGTGGCTGGAGGCCCTCGCCCTCGGCTACCGGGTCGCGATCCGGCCCTCGCGGCGCGAGCCCTTCACCCCGCACCGGCTGGTGACGGCGCTGCGCGCGAGCGGCTTCGGCGACGACCACGTGGCGCTGCTGCCGACCGACCACGCGACGGCCGACGAGGTGCTGCTGGGCGCCGACCTGGCCCTGGTGTACGGCGGTGACGACGTGGTGCGCAAGTACTCCGCCGACCCCACCGTCCTGGTCCAGGGCCCCGGCCGGACCAAGATCCTCGTCACCGAGGGCGCCGACTGGCGCGCGCACCTGGAGACGATCGTGGACTCGATCGCCCACCACGGCGGCGTCAAGTGCGTCGACGCCACCGCGGTCCTGGTCGAGGGCGACCCGGCGCCGCTGGCCCGCGCCCTCGCCGAGCGCCTCGGCGCGCTGCCGAGCCTGCCCGCCGAGGACGAGAAGTCCGCGCTGCCGGTCCAACCGGTCGACCGGGCGCGGGCGTTGGAACGGCACCTGCTGGAGCGCGCCAGGGGCACGGTGGCCCACCTCGGCGGCGACGGCGTGGTGGAGGAACTTCCGGGCGGGGGAGCGGTGCTGCGCCCGGCGGTGTTCGAGGCGCCCGACCTGAAGGGCGGCTGGCACACCGCGGAACTGCCCTTCCCCTGCGTGTGGGTGGCCCCCTGGAGCCGCGCCGAGGGGACGGGCGAGCTGCGCGACACGCTCGTCCTCGGCGTCCTCAGCGGCGACCGGGACCGGGACGCCGACCTGGTCGACGAACTGGTCGACGACCCGACCGTCGCCAACGTGTACCTCGGCGACCACCCGACCCACTGGATGGACCGCGGTGTGCCGCACGACGGCTACCTCGGCGACTTCCTGATGCGGACCAAGACCGTCATACGCGGCTGAGCGAAAGGCCAGGCATCGTCATGACCGACCCACACCGACCGGAGGCCGACGCCCGGCCCGCCGCCGTCCTCAGGGGCCTCGGCACCTTCCTGCCGCCGCGCGCGGTCACCAACCACGAGCTGTCCCAGCGGCTGGACACCAGCGACGAGTGGATCCGCACCCGCACCGGCATCCGGGAGCGGTACTGGGTGGAGCCCGGCACGGCCACCGGAGACCTCGCCGTCGAGGCGGGGGGCAGGGCGCTGAAGTCGGCGGGCGTGGACACCGTGGACGCGGTGGTCCTCGCCACCACCACGCCGGACCACCCCTGCCCGGCCACCGCGCCCTGGGTCGCCGCCCGGCTCGGCCTCCGCGGGGTGCCGGCCTACGACGTCGCCGCCGTGTGCGCCGGCTTCGTGTACGCCCTGGCCAACGCGGCGGGGCTGATCCTCGCCGGAGTCGCGGACCGGGTGCTGGTGATCGGCGCGGAGACCTACTCCAGCATCCTCGACCCGGCCGACCGCAACACCGCGGTGATCTTCGGGGACGGCGCCGGCGCCGTCGTCCTGGAGGCCGGCCGCTCCGACGAGCCCGGCGCGCTGCTGGGCTTCGACCTGGGCAGCGACGGCGAGCAGCACGACCTGATCGCCATCCCCGGCGGCGGCTCCCGGCAGCGCTCCGGCGGCCTCGCGCCCGACCCGTCGCAGGCCTACTTCACCATGCAGGGCAAGCGGGTGTTCACGCAGGCGGTGACCCGGATGAGCGACTCGTCGCGGACGCTCCTGGAGCGGCTCGACTGGCCCAGCGAGTCCGTCGACCGCCTCGTCGGCCACCAGGCCAACGTCCGCATCCTGCACGCGGTGGCCGACGACCTGGGCATCGCCCGCGAGCGCGCCGTGGTGAACCTGGACCGCGTCGGCAACACCTCCGCCGCGTCCATCCCGCTGGCCCTCGCCGACGCGGCCGCCGACGGCGACCTGAACCCGGGCGAGCGGGTGCTGCTGACCGCGTTCGGCGGCGGCCTGGCCTGGGGTTCCGCGGCCCTGGTGTGGCCCGACGTCACCCCGAACTGACGCGACCCGCACGACGACCGACGCCAAGACGACCGAAGCCGAGACGACCCGAAAGGTGGACCCCATGACCGCCCTCGCCGAGAGCACGCTCGCCGAGCACATCGCCACGATCATGGCCGAGAAGTTCGACATCCCGGTGGCCGAGATCGACATCACCGCCGGCTTCTCCACGATGGACCTGGACTCCCTCGACCTCGTCGAGCTCGCGGTGATCCTCACCCGGCAGTACGGGATCGAGCTGGAGGAGCACGAGATATCCGACGCCGGCTCCATCGAGGCGACCGTCGCGCTGATGCGGGACAAGGGCCTCGAGATCGCCTGAGCCTGAGCCAGAGCCAGAGCCAGAGCCAGAGCCAGAGCCAGGGCCCGGACGTACGCGTCCGGGCCCTTTCGCGTGCCCTCCCGCGCGGCCCGTCCGGCGGGGCCGCCCCCGCCGGCCGCCGCCCCCGCACACGCGACGGTGCCCCGGCCTCTGCCAGGCCGGGGCACCGCGGGGTCGTGCGGGGCGGGTCACACCGTCGTCTTGCGGTCCAGCACGAGGTCGTGGCCCACGATGTACGACGCGTCGTCGGACGCCAGCCAGAGCACCGTGTCGGCGATCTGCTCGACGCTCGCCCCGCGGCCCAGCGGGCAGGGGCTGATGGCGTTGATGCGGATGCCGCGGTCGGCGTACTCGCGGGCCGCGGTCTGGGTGAGCGCGCTGACGGCGGCCTTCGACGCGGCGTACGCGCCGAGCCCGGGCAGCATTCCCTGCGCGCCGATGTTGCTCGCGGTGTTCACGATGACGCCGTGGCCGGCTTTCTCCATGTGCGCGATCTCGTGCTTCATGGCCAGCCAGACACCGGTGAGATTGGCGGTCAGGGTTTCCGACCAGACCTTTTCGCAGATTTCCCCGACGGGCTGGGTCGGGCCCAGTTCCGTCACGTTGTTGAAGGCCACGTCGACGGTTCCGTGCCGGCGCACCGTCTCGGCGATGATGTATTCCGCTCCGTCCTCGCCCAGGCCCGCCGGGTCGGCCACGACCCGGTCGGCCTTTCCGCCCTGGCGGGCGATCGTGTCGCAGGTCGCGTCCAGGGTCTCCAGGTAGCGCCCGGCCACCACCACGGTGGCGCCCTCGGCGGCGAAGGCGATCGCGGCGGCCCGCCCGATCCCCTCTCCGCCCCCCGTCACCAGAACGACCTGGCCGGCGAATCGTGTCGACATCGACGTTCCCCTTTTCTTCTCGCGTCGCCATTCACCTCGAGGCTGCCCCCAACTCCTCCGGGCGGCAACGAAGGGCCGGGTTTCCTGTCAGGTCGTCCCGCACATCTGACGGAGTTCCGGTGGGGCGATTGCCGACGGCTCGGCGGCTCTTCGAAACTTCCCTTCGGCAGGTACCGCTCAGACCGAAGGGAATTCCATTGCTGACGATTTCATGGACCCGGGTCATCGACGGGATGGACTGGGAGACGCACCGGGCACCCACCCGGGACGGGCTGTGGCGGGCCATGCTGCACAAGGCGGAGAACCCCGTCCTGTACGTGCCCGCCATCACCTCCTCCCGGATCGTGGAGCGCTACCCCGACGGCTTCCTGCGCGAGTCCCGGCGCGGCGAGCGCTTCCTCGTCCAGCGGGTCACCCCGAACGAGAGCGCCGGCGTCATCACGTTCCGGCACCGGGACTCGACCGACCTCTCGGTGATCCGCAACCAGATCGGCACCGACGACACGGGCCGGCTCACCCTCACCCTCAGCATCACGCTGGACGAGGGCCCGACCGAGACCGCGCTGTCGCAGAGCGAGTACCTGCGCGACCTGGACAGCGACTTCTGCGGCACGCTCAAGGCGATGACGGTGGTGCTGCGCCGCACGGCGCTGCACGGACGCCCGAACGACGGTCCGTGACCGCCCTCCACCGACGGCGGCCGCCCGCCGACGCCGAATCGCCCGGGCAGGCCCACGGGGGTGGGTCTGCCCGGGCGATCGGGGAGGGGCGTCACGGTACCGGGGACTCCAGCGGAGGCGGCGACTCCAGGGCCAGTCCGTACCCGGCCAGGCGGGTCAGCGAGTGCACTCCCTCGACGGTCGCCTCGACGTCGAACAGCGTCCACTGCGCCGGCGGCCGTCCGATCAGCTCGGCGGCCCGCGGGGGCAGCGGCCGGGCGGCGGCCTCGGCCGACTCCCAGAGCAGCACCGCGCCCCAGCGGTCGGTGGCGGGGTCGGAGATCCAGAACTTCAGCCGGAGCCCCTCCACCCGGGCGAACCGGTCGACGGCCTCCTCGCGCAGGAACTCCCGCAGCGAGTCGATCGTCCGGCCCGTCCCGGCCAGGTCCCACCAGACCACGGCCGCCTTGAGCCCGGGAGTCCCGCTCATGCGCGCCTCCCGACGGCGAACCGGTTCATGCCGCCTGCCTCATCGGCCCGCCGACGAGCGCGCCCAGCGCGTCGCCGAGGATGCGCATCCCGTCCGCGGTGAGCACCGACTCCGGGTGGAACTGCATCGAGCGGAACCCGGGCCCGCGCAGGGCGTGCACCTCGTGGGTGACCGGGTCGCGGCTGACCTCGACCGTGCCGATGCCGGGCGCCTCGTAGCGGGTGCCGGCGTTGCGGGCCGCGAAGGTGTTGTAGAAGCCGACCCGCTCGCGGCGTCCGAACAGGTCGATCTCCCGCTGCACGCCCTGGTTCGGCCGGTCCCGGCGCACCAGTGGCAGGCCGAGCCGCAGGCTGAGCACCTGGTGGCTCAGACACACGGCCGCGAACGGCCGGCCCTCGGCGAGCAGGGTCTCCACCGCCCCGCTCAGGTGCGCGATCTTCGGGTGGCCGGTGTCCCGCGGGTCGCCCGGGCCCGGCCCCAGCACCACCAGGTCGTGGTCGTCGAGGGAGTACGGCTGGTCGAACCGGCGGACCGTCACCTCGGCGCCCAGGGCCCGGAGTTGGTGCCCGAGCATCGCGGTGAAGGTGTCCTCCGCGTCGACCACGATCACCCGCTGCCCGTCGAGCAGCCCGGTACCGTCCTGGCGGTCCGCGTCGGGCGCCAGCCAGAAGCCGGCCAGACCCGAGTTGCGCCCGTCCAGCGCCGCCCGCACCGAGGGGTGGGCGCCGAACCGGCGCGGGGCCGTCTCACCGAAGGCGGCCAGCAGTCCCGAGGCCTTGGCGCGGGTCTCGGCGACCTCGGAGAGCGGGTCGGAGTGGCGCACCAGGGTGGCCCCGACGCCGACGCGCATCCGGCCGTGCGCGTCGATGTCGGCGGTGCGGATCACGATCGCCGTGTCGAGGGTGCGCTCGCCGCTCCCGTCGCGGCCGATCATCGCCAGGACACCGCTGTAGTAGCCGCGGCCCTCGGGCTCGTACCGCTCGATCACCTTGCAGGCGCTCTCCAGCGGGGAGCCGGTGACGGTCGGTGCGAACAGGGTCTCGTGCAGCACCTCCCGGGGGTCGCGGTCGGTGCGGCCCTCGATGAAGTACTCGGTGTGGGCGAGCCGGGCCATCTCCTTGAGGTAGGGCCCGACGACGCTGCCGCCGTTCTCGCACACCCGGGCCATCATCTTCAGTTCCTCGTCGACGACCATGTACAGCTCGTCGGCCTCCTTGCGGTCGGCGAGGAAGTCCATGACGCCGGGCAGCGTGGGCCCCGAGTCCGGATAGCGGTAGGTGCCGCTGATCGGGTTCATCACGGCCAGGCCGCCGACCACGCTGACGTGGCGCTCGGGCGAGGCCCCGACGAGGGTGCGCTCGCCGGTGTGCACGATGAAGGTCCAGTACGCGCCCGACTCCCGCTCCAGCAGCCGCCGGAAGAGGCGCAGCGCGGCGCCGACCGAGTAGTCGCCGATGTCGGCGACGAAGGTCCGCTTGACAACGAAGTTGGCGCCCTCGCCGGTGCCGATCTCGTCCTTGATGATCCGCCGGACGATCTCGGCGTAGGCGTCGTCGTCGACGTCGAAGGCGCCACCGGGGGCGAGCCGCACGGGTGCGTCGGGGACGCGCAGGCGCACCTCGTCGAGGTCGACGACGGCCTGCGCCTCGACGGTCATCGCGAGCAGCGGCGTCCCGTCGTCGCGCGCCGCGAAGCCGCGCTCGGCGATCTGCCGGTAGGGGATGAGCGCCAGCACGTCCTGGTGCGGTCCGTCGCCGGCCGGGGTGGCGGTGTCGAGCGGGATGTCGGCCAGGGTGTCGACCTCGGCCACGCTGCCGAGCAGGACGTCGAGGCGGTCCGGGCCGTTGGTGTCGGGCCGGTAGACGAGGGCGAAGGGGCCCGGTCGCGGTCCGAGGACGCGGCCGAGCAGGTCGTCCGTCACGCCGCACCTCCGGAGAGGGCGAGTTCGCGGTCGGCGGGCAGGGGCAGCGAGGCCAGCAGGCCGTCCGTCAGGGCGATCGAGGCGCAGCGCGCGGTGGCGTACTCCAGGGTCATCCGGTGGTGGCGCCGGCCGAAGTCGGCGATGGCGTCGGCCACCACGAACGGCTGGATGTCGTGGCTGAACGCGTCCAGGGCGGTCATCAGGACACCGACGTGGGCGTACACCCCGCAGATGACGAGCTGGTCGCGGCCGCCGTCGCGCATCCGCTGGAGGAGTTCGGTGTTGTGGAAGGCGCTGTAGCGCCACTTGGTGAACACCCAGTCGCCGTCGGCGGGTGCCACCGGGGCGACGACCTGGCGGTCCTCGGGGCTGGTCGTCATGCCGGGGCCCCAGATGTCCTTGAGCAGCCCGCGCTGCTCCTCGGTCATCCCGCCGGGCTGGGCGGTGTAGGCGACGGGAACGCCGAGGGAGGCGAGGCGCTCGCGCAGTCGCGCGGTGTTGCGCACCATCGACTCGACGGGCTCCTGTCCGGCCGGGAACGCGGCGAGGAAGTACTTCTGGAGGTCGTGCACCAGCAGCACGGCGCGGTCGGGGTCGACCGTCCAGTCCACCGTGTTCGCCGGCAGGTCGGCCGCCGTCGGCAGGGGGTAGGGGCGAATGGGAGGTATGCCTGGCACAGGTGGTGCTCCTTACTGGGACTGGTGGCTGCGGGAGTGCGGTCCGCGGGACGGACCGGAGGGCTCAGACACCGAGGGCCGCACCCCCGTCCACCGTCAGGTCGTGCATGGTGATGTGGGAGGCCTTGTCGGAGAGCAGGAACGCCACCGCGTTGGCGATGTCCCGGGGCCGGGCGAGCTTGCCCAGCGGGATGCCCACCCGGAACGCCTCCGGGACGCCGTCGATGGAGGCCCGGGCGCTGCCCTGGTCGGTCCACATGGCGGTGAGCATCGGGGTGTCGGTGGAGCCGGGGGCGACGATGTTGGCGCGGATGCCGTACTTCGCGACCTCCAGCCCCAGGCACTTGGTGAACATGGTCGCGGCGGCCTTGGAGGCGGCGTACGCCGACATCTCGGTGCGCGCGGTGCCCGCCGAGTTGGAGGCGATGGTGACGATCGCGCCCCGGCGCCGGGGGACCATGCGGTTGACGACGGCGCGGGACACGAAGAAGACACCGGTGGTGTTGACCGCGAAGGTGATGCTCCACTCGGCGTCGGTCAGGGCGCGCGCCTCACCGAGCCTCAGCACGCCCGCGGCGTTGACCAGGTGGTCGATCGGCCCCAGCCGCGCCTCGACGTCGTCCACCAGCGCTTCGACCCGCGCGCTGGAGGTGACGTCGCCGACGAAGGCCGTGACGGACTCGCCCCGTTCGTGGGACTCCTTGACCAGGACGTCGAGTTGGTCGCCGTCCCGGTCGACGGCGGCCACCGTGATCCCCTGGCCCGCGAGCGCCTCCACCACCGCCGCGCCTATGCCGCCGGCCGCGCCGGTGACCAGAGCTATTTGGTTCTGCATGACGGTCGGCTCCTTATTCGGCTGCTGCCGCGGCTGATCGCTCAGCCATGCCAGACGGAGACCACGTCGGCGGCCTGGCAGGGATTCAGTCGCGGGTCGCAGTAACTGGTGTACTTGTCCCCGATCCGGTCGGCCTCGGACGCGTCCTGTGCGCATTCGAAGACATCGTCCGGAGTGGTCTCCAAATGGAGTCCGCCGGCCACTCCGCCGTTCCCGGTGACCGCCGCCTGGAATTCCCGGACTTCCTGCGCGACGGTTTCGACGTACCGGGTCTTGTAGCCGTGCGGGGTGGACACGGTGTTGCCGTGCATCGGGTCGCACAACCAGATCACCGGGTACCCGGCCGCGTGGACGGCGCGCACCAGGGCGGGCAGCCGCTCGGCCGCGTTGCCGGCGCCCATGCGGGAGATGAGCGTCAGCCGGCCGGGCCGGTGCTGCGGGTCGAGGCGCTCGCACAGCTCGATGAGCTGTCCGGGCGTCATGCCCGGCCCGACCTTGACCGAGACCGGGTTGGCGAGCGCGGCGAAGAAGGCGACGTGGGCGCCGTCGAGCCGCCGGGTGCGCTCGCCGATCCACGGCCAGTGCGTCGAGGCCAGCAGCAGGGAGCCGTCCTCCTCGGGGCGCAGCATGGCCGACTCGTAGTCGAGCAGCAGGGCCTCGTGGCTGGTCCACACGGGCGCCTCGACGGGGGGTGCGCCCCCGTCACAGGACCAGCCGAGCAGCGCCGTCACGTCGGAGGCCGCCCGGTAGCCGCTGATCAGCCGTTTCGGGTCCGGTCTACGGGATTCGGGGTCGGCTTCCGGGGCGTTGACCATGTGGCCCCGGTAGACCGGGAGTTCGACCCCGTCGACGACCTCGGTGGGGTTGGAGCGCGGCTTGCCGAACTGTCCGGCGAGCCGGCCCACCCGGATGACGGGCTTGTGGGAACGGCCCTTCATCACCCCGGCGAGGACGTCGAGGAGCGCGCTCTTGCGGGCCACGTGGCCGCTCGTCGCCTCCGCCGGGTCCTCCGCGCAGTCACCGCTCTGGATCACCTGGAGTTCGCCCGCCGCGACGCGGGCGAGCAGCCCGTGCAACGTGCGGACGTCGGCCCCGCGCACCAGCGCCGGGGATTCCCTCAATTCATCGTGGACCTGCCACAGAACCGTCTCGTCCGGCCATGCCGGCTGCTGGTCCGCGGGCCTTGTTTTCCATTGTGCGACTTTATGCACGTGGCACCTCCAGTGCTCTCGTGGTCGCTCAGGCGGGGTCGTGCCGTTGAGTTTGCGAAATCGCACCCTTCGGTCTCCATCGAGATATCCGAACTTCGTCAGGTGGCGATTTTTCAGTCACCTGACGGGCATTAAGTCACATTTTCCCCGGATATTGCGCAGGGGGGCGGCGGGGTGTTATCCGGTGAATGGCGGGGGTGGCCGCCGGCGGAGCGGGGCCCGGTCCGACAGCGCCCGAACGGTCGGTCCGGGCGGGGACCTGACAGATTCGGATCCGGGATATGCACAGCGTCGCCGAGTCGTCCTACGCTGGACCTTATGATCAGCCGGTTAGCCATTGCCATGCTTCACCAGCTGGCAGCCGAGGGAGTTGCCCCGTGGCTGTCGGCCGACGCCACATCAGACTTCGATGTCGAGGTCCTGAGCCATCTTGCCCGTCGCGAGCTCGTCGCGGGCGTGGTGCTCACCGGCGGACCGCCCGCCGTGCTGCACCGTGTCTGCGACGCGCTGTTCCCGGCGTTCCTGGCGACGGACGGGCGGGCCGGGCACGTCTCGGTGGCCCCCGACGTCGGCCACGGGGCGAGCGCCGAGGGCCTCTTCGAGGCGGCCGGCGACCTGCACGAGCAGGTGGGCCGCGCCAACGTCCTGGTCCGGCTACCCGTCGACCCGGGCGGCGTGACCGCGATGCGCGACTGCCTGGCCGAGGGCATCGGGGTGCACGCCGGCCCGGTGTACTCGGAGGAGGGCTACGAGCAGCTCCTCGACGCCTTCTTCGTCGGCATCGAGCGGGCCCTCGTGTCCGGGCTGCCGCTGCACGAGATCACGCTCGTCGCCGGGGTTCCGGTCGGCCGGCTGGACGACGCGGTCGACGCGCGGCTGGCGGCGGTGCCCGGTCCGCGGGCCGTCGCCGCCCGCGGCACCGCCGCCGTCGCGCTGGCCCGCTGTCTGCACCGGCTCCGCGAGGACCGGCTCAGCACGGACTGGTGGCGGGTCATCAGGACGGCGGGGGCCCAGCTCCCGCTGCTGCTCTGGTCGGACCCGTCCCCGCGCCACATGGAGTCCCTGGTGGGCGCGAACACCGCGCACGTGCTGAGCGTGCGACGGCTCGAAGCGGTCGCGGCGGAGACCGAACTGGCGGGGGAGGCGCTGATGGGTTCGACCGCCGAGGGCCGCCGGGTCCTGAAGGAGCTGGCCGAGCTGGGCGTCGACCTGGAGTCGGTGGTCCGTGACCTGGAGCGGGCGGGGCAGGGGTGCGGGTGAACGAGTACGGCGGTGCCCCACCCCGGGGGCACCGCCGTACGGAAGGTCAGGACCTGACGCCGTCCTGCTCGCGCTCGGGGAAGACCGCCCCCGTCAGGTGCAGCAGCGGCGCGGCCTTCACCGCGGTCTCCTCGAACTCGGCGGCCGCGTCGGACAGGGCGATCACCGCGCCGCCGACCCCGTAGCGGACCCGGTCCTCGGTGATCAGCGCGGTGCGGATGACGATGCTCCAGTCCGCGGCGCCGGTCAACGACAGATAGCCGATGGAGCCGGAGTAGACCCCGCGCGCGCCGCCTTCGAGACGGTCGATGATCTTCATCGTGCGGACCTTGGGCGCGCCCGTCATCGAACCCCCGGGGAAGGCCGCGCGGACGCAGTCCACCGCGTCCAGTTCGGGCCGCAGCCGTGCCCGGACGGTGCTCACCAGCTGGTGGACCGTCGCGTAGCTCTCCACCCGGAAGATGTCGTCGGCCTCCACCGAGCCGGGCACGGCGCACCGGCCCAGGTCGTTGCGGACCAGGTCGACGATCATCAGGTTCTCGGCGCGGTCCTTCTCGTCGCCGGCCAGCGCGGCGGCCAGTGCGGCGTCCTGGGCCGGGTCCGCGCCGCGCGGCCGGGTGCCCTTGATCGGCTCGGACACGATCACCCCGTCGGCGCCGACCCGCAGGAACCGCTCGGGCGAGGTGCTCAGCACGTTCAGCCCGTCGAACTGGAGCAGCGCGGCGAACGGTGCCGGGTGGTCGCGCCGCAGCCGGAGGTAGCTGTGCCAGGGGTCGTAACCGCCCCGCACCTCGGCCATGTTGGTCAGGCACACCTCGTACGTCTCGCCCGCGGCGATCTCCTCCTGGCAGGCCTCGATCAGGGCCAGGTAGGACGTCCGGTCGTGCCGCAGCTCGACCGCCGCCGTCTCCTCGACCACCGACCGCTCGACCGCGGTCTCCTCGGCCGGCCCGTCCGCGGGCCCCGACGCCTCCCCGACGCCGGGGACCGCCTCGGGCAGGCGCCCCGCGGCCTCCCGTTCCAAGCGCTCCCGTGCCCAGCCGAGCCAGCCCCGCGCCGCCGCGGTGCTGCCGGTGACGCCGTCCTCGGCCGCCGCCAGCAGGTAGCCGGTCCCGGTGGCGTGGTCGAGCACCAGGGCCCGGCCGGTGAACACCATGGTGGCGTCCGCGTCCGGCGAGCGGTGCACCGCGTCGCCCCCGCACTCCGCCTTGAGCTCGTAGCCGAGGTAGCCGACCCAGCCGAGCGCGAAGTCGAAGGGCAGCGGCGGTACTTCGGTGCGGATGCCGCGCAGGTCCCGCTGGACCCAGTCGAGGAAGCCGCCCGCGGACACCTCGGTGCCCATCTGGGAGCGCACGCTCACCGTCCCGCTGGACACGTCGGCGGTGGCCACCCGGCCCAGGGGCCCGGAGGCGTCTCCCATCACGGAGAACCGTCCGCGTCTCTCGTCGGGCCGGCTGCTGTCCAGCCAGAAGGCGTGGTCGCGGTCGCGGAACAGCGCGGCGTACGCGGCCTCGTCGTTCCAGCGGGTCGGCAGCCGCTCGACCAGCACACTCAGCCGCCGGGTCGACTGCTCCGGGGCCGGCGGCTCCGGCGCGGGCGGCTCCGGGGCGGGCCGCACCGGCCACACGATCCCGGCGGGACGCCGCCGGCGCAGCGGGTGCCGGCCGACGTAAGGACGGCTCAACTCGGCGAAGTTCCTGAGCAGTTGAGTGCCGTCCCGGGTACAGATCGACTCCGGGTGGAACTGGATCCCCCACATCGGGCGCAGCCGGTGCCGCAGCCCCATCAGGACGCCGTCCGGCGTCCAGGCGGTGGCCTCCAGGTCCGTCGGCAGCGCGCTGACCGTGAGCGAGTGGTAGCGCACCACCTCCATCGGGTCGGGAACCCCGCGGAACAGGCCGGTGCCGGAGTGGTGCACCGGGGAGGTCCTCCCGTGCCGCGGCTCCGGTGCCCGGTGGACCTCGGCGCCGTGCAGCAGCCCGATCGCCTGGTGCCCGAGGCAGACGCCGAGCAGGGGCTGCCGTGCGTACGCCACGATCTCGCGGGAGATGCCCAGATCGCTCGCGCGGTGCGGGGTCCCGGGCCCGGGCGAGACCACCACGTTGTCGAACCCGGTGAGCATCGCCGGGCGCCAGGACGGGTCGTCGTTCCGGACGACCTCCGGCTCCCGGCCGTTCACCTCGGTCAGCTGGTGGAAGAGGTTGTAGGTGAACGAGTCGTAGTTGTCGATCAGCAGCGTGCGCACGTGTGTCCTCGGGTTCGTCGTCGGTGGCCGTATCGGTACGTCTCAGACCGTGCGCGGCACGATCTCGAACAGCAGGTGCTCGACCGTCTCGCTGCCGTACTCGGACTCGCGCACCGGGCGGGCGGCCAGCAGGCGCAGCTCGCGGCCGGTCTCCTCCGCCGCCCGGTACAGCGCCCGCACGTCGCCGCGGTCGCTGAAGTGCAGCAGGGCGCGGCCGGTCGGGGTCACGCGCAGCGGCGCCTCGGCCAGGTACCGGCGGTGCGCCTGGTAGCCCGGGTCGACGTAGGCCCGCTCGTGCGAGGAGCGGTAGCTGTAGTCGGCGGGGGCCAGCACGTAGTTGGAGCTCCAGAAGACCACGTCGAACCGCTCGTCGGGCCCCAGGCCGGAGAACAGGTCGCTGTGCACGGCGCGCAGCCGGCCGCCGACGCCGTGCCGGTCGGCGTTCGCCTCCGCGTTCGCCACCGCCATCGGGTTGATGTCCGAGGCCACCGCCCGGTCGAAGCCGGAGAACAGCGCCATCGTGGCCACCAGGCCGGTGCCGCAGCCCATTTCGAGGAAGGAGCCGCCTGCGTGGGAGCCCGGCTCCGCGAGGTCGAGGAACTCGATCCCGACCCGGGTCGAGGGCGAGAAGACCGGAGCGAAGACCTCCGGGAACAGGTCCCACTCCCGGCCGTACATCGTGAAGACCCGCGGCCGGTCCTTGCGGGTGAGCGACTCGCGGCTGCGCCCGAGCGAGCGCTGGTAACTGCCGATCCGGAGCTGTCCGAGGGTGCCTTCGCCACGCGGTCCGGGCGCGATGGCCGATTCCAGCTGTGCCTGCGACATCTGTCTCCCCCATACTCGATCTCGACTGCCCGCCCGAGCGGCCCGTCGTGCCACGACCCTGTGGCGCTGGATTCAGCCTCGTCGTGCAGCGCGCCCACCAGAAGGTGGTCGGGCGACAACGTCCGTGATGGAGGGTGGTGGCCCACCCACCGCGCACGGCGCTCACCTGCACGATGGGCTTGAGCCCCGGTTGACCACTGCCTGAGGGCCAACCTAGATTTTGTCGACTGCTTGCTCGTTTCAAGGGGGGAGCGAACACGGTGCAGGACATCCCGGGAGCGGCTGAGTCGTCTTCCAGCGCGCTCGACATGCTGGAACTGCTGGTCGCGGAGGCCTCCGCGGACCGTTACGAGAAAGTCGTCACCGACGCAAGGGCCGCCGGCGTCACTCCGTACCGGCTGGCCGAATTGGAACGGGCCCGGGACCTCTCACTGCGCATCCGGGACCTCTTCGAACGCCGCCGGCAGCGCGAAGCCGGGCTCGCGGCACTCGTCGACACCGTTCGCGACCTGACCCTTCCGTACACGCTGAGCACCCTGCTGAAGGTGATCGTCCGACGCACCCGGCTGCTGTTCGGCGTCGACATGTCCTGGGTGGCGCTGTTCGACCCCCAGCAGGAGGGATCGGTGGTGCGCGCCGCGGACGGCCAGGCCTCGGCGATCACCGTCGGCTTCCGGATGCCCCTGTCGGGCGGGCTCGGGCTGCGCGCGATGAGGGAGGCCGGGCCCTTCTCGACACCCGACTACCTGAGCGACGAGACGTTCACCCACGCCGAGGAGACCGACGGGGTCGTCCGGGCCGAGGGCCTGCGCGCCATGATGGCGGTCCCGCTCCAGCGCGACAACGAGGTCACCGGCGTCCTGTACGCGGCCGGTCGCTCCGTACGGCACTTCGGCCCGGACGAGATCTCACTGATGGTGTCCCTCGCGGACCTGGTCTCGGTCGCCATCGAGAAGGCCAGCCTGCTCGACCGCACCCGCCAGGAGATCGCCGAGGTGGCCGAGGACACCGAGCGCGAACGGAGCTCCTCGCAGCAGGCCCAGCAGCTGCGCAGCACGCACAGCCGGCTGATCGACCTGGTGCTGGCCGGCAACGACCTCCAGGTGCTCACCACCGAGGCGGGCCGGCTCCTGGGCGGCCCGCTGAGCGTACGGGACACGACAGGACGGGAGTTGGCGGTGGCCGGATCCGTCCCGAAGGCGGCGGTCGCGGACGAGGTCGCCACCGCCTCGCTCGACGCGCACGCCGAACGACGGCCGGTGCGCACGGCCGGCGGTCTGTGGGTGGCCCCGGCGGCCGCCGGCGCGGAGATGCTCGGCACGCTGGTGCTGCTCCCGCCCGAGGAGCCCGGCGCCGACGGGGCGTCAGGCCCGCCCGAGGACGCCGAGGAGGCCGAACGGCACCAGGTCCAGGTGCTCGCCATGGTCGCCCAGTGCATCGCCGTCCTGCTGCTGATGCAGCGCAGCGCGGCCGTCGCCGACGGCCAGGCCCGCGACGAGTTACTCCGCGACCTGATCTCCGGCTCCCCGTCGGCGCTGGAGCAGGTCGCCGAACGCGCCCGACGGCTCTCCCTCGACCTGGACGAACCCCACGTCGTGGTGGCCACCCGCCCCGAGGGGGGCATCCAGGGCCGGGCCATGGTGTGGGCGTCGGCGTACGCCCACCGGCACCGCGGGCTGCGCACCCTGGCCGGGGACTGCCTGGTGTTCCTGCTGCCGGGCGCCGACCCGGGCGCCGCCTCGGCCGCGCTGTCGAAGGAACTGACCTCGGTGCTGGGCCGCCGGGTCACGGCGGGCAGTTCCGGCCCGGCCGGGAATCCGGCGGCCATCGCCACCATCTACCAGGAGGCGAGGCGCTGCCTGGACGCCGTCGTCGCCCTCGGCGGGGTCGGCAGCACCGCCTCGCCGCAGGAACTCGGCTTCCTCGGGCTGCTGTTGTCGGAGAACCCCGACACGGGAGACTTCATCAGCCACACCATCGGCGCGGTGCTCGACTACGACAACCTCCAGCGCACCGAACTGGCGAGGACGCTGGAGGAGTACTTCGCCTCGGGCGGCAGCCCCACCTACGCGGCGGAACGGCTCCATGTGCACCCCAACACCGTGTCACGGCGGCTGGAGCGCATCACCGAACTGCTCGGTGAGAAGTGGCAGGAACCGGCTCAGGCGCTGGAGGTGCAACTGGCCCTCCAACTGCACCGTACCCGACGCGTCCTGACCCGGAAGCAGGAACTCCACCGAGCCGCCCCCGCGCGCGGCTGACGACGGTGGGGCCCTCGTACGGGAACGGCTCACCCCGGTCGGCGGTCCGCGGCTCGCCGACCCGCGACTCGCTCTCGTCGTGCGGCGGTTCGCTCGGTTTCGGGGCCGCCGTCAGGGCGCGGACGGCGTGCGCGGCGGAGGCCAGGGTGATGTGCCGGTGCCAGCCGTTGAAGGACCTCCCCTCGAAGTCGACGAGCCCGACCGGCACCGATATCCGGGCGAAGTCGTGCTCGGCGCGAAGCGTCAGCTTGGTCAGGCGCAGCAGCGCCCCCGCCGTCCCCTCCGTCATGTTGCTGATCCAGTACCGCTGCGGCCAGCCGTGCGGATCGGTCCACTCGCCGAGCAGCAGCACCCTCCCGCCGCCGCCGGCGGGCGACGAAGGCGACAGGGTGACCCGCACGGTCGCCACCAGGCTGGTGCGGGCCGTCCCGGTCTCCGGATCCCGCCAGACGACCGGGCGGCGCATGGCCCGGATCATCTTCAGCAGCTGCTGGGCGGAGACCTCCCGGTCGGTGTCGCCGGGCAGCCGGCCCGGGTCGGCTATCGTCACCCGGGTCGTCCCGCTGACGGCGGCCAGCAGCGGCATCCGCTCGGCGGCGAACCGCCGGACGAGGGCACGCGGGTCGCAGTCCGGAAGGTCCACGACGACGGGGCGGGGGGTGCCCGCGCCCCACCCGCGCACCTCCAGGGCGGTGGCCGCGACACACTCCGCGTCGGTGACCGTGGGGTGTTCGGCACCGGAGCCCGCCCGGCCGGTGCCCGCGCCACGGCGCTCCTCGGGGCACATCAGCCGCCAGTGCACCGGCGCGCTCGCCTCCTCGTCCACGGCCCAGATCCCCAGCGCCTCCTGGCTGTTGACGACCTGGCCGAGGCTGGGCACGAACCGCCGGGCCACCCCGACCGAGTGGCGCCCGGCCTTCGGGATGACCAGCGGCCGCGCCACCCAGGCACGCGGGCGCAGCACCCGCTCCAGGTACCGGCACAGCACCGCCCGCAGCGGCATCCAGTCCCAGGTGGACGAGGAGACGAAGTGATGCAGGCTCTGCTCGGCCGCACCGCCCCCGACGTGGGCGGCGATGTTGCGCGCGGTCTTGCGCCCGTCGGCCGTCAGCAGGCCGTACAGGTACTGTGCCCCTTTCTCCCGCTGGTCCGCACGCGGCAGCAGGGCGAAAAGTTCGGCGCACAGCTCGGCGACAGCGGCGTCCGGCACCTCCGGTCGAAGGCGCCGCATGGTGTTCACGGCAGTCATTTCCACGATCCCCTAACTCCGGCACCCCCGCGTTCTCCTGAGCGGAGGGGGTGTCTTCACGGTGAGGTCGGAGGGGTCGCCGACAACAGGTGAGCCGACCACACACATCCGCCCCGTCGCGCTGGTCCGACCACCGGCGCCGAGGAGGGCGGGCATTCGTACAGCCCGGATCCACTGACCCTGAGGACTGACATGATCGCGTCCTGGTACGACCAGCAAGGCCCCGCCGCCGAGGTGCTCCGGTTCGGCGACCTGCCCGATCCCGTTCCCGGCCCCGGCGAGGTCCGGGTCCGGGTCACCGTCTCGGGCGTCAACCCCGGCGACACCAAGAAGCGGCGCGGCTGGCTCGGTTCGTCGATGCCCTATCCGCGGGTGGTCCCGCACAGTGACGCGGCCGGAGTCGTCGACGCCGTCGGCGAGGGTGCCGACGCCCGCCTGGCCGGCCGCCGGGTGTGGGTGTACGGCGCCCAGTCCTACCGCTCCCACGGCACCGCCGCGCAGTACACCGTGGTGCCCGCCGACCTGGCGGTTCCGCTGCCCGACCACCTCTCCGACGACCTCGGTGCGAGTCTGGGCATCCCCGGGGTCACCGCGCACCGCACCGTCTTCGCCGACGGGCCCGTCGACGGCAAGGTGGTCCTGGTGCACGGCGTCCTCGGCGCGGTCGGCTCGATGGCCGCGCAGCTCGCGCACTGGGCGGGCGCGACCGTGATCGGAACGGTACGGCGCGGCACCGACGTCGAGCGGGTCGACCCGGCGGTCATCGACCACACCGTCGCCCTCGACGGCGCCGACCCGGCCGCCGCCATCCGCGCGTTCGCGCCGGAGGGCGTCGAGCGGGTGATCGAGGTGGCCCTGTCGGACAACGCCGACCTGGACTGCGCGGTGGTCCGCAACGACGCGGTCATCGCCGGGTACGCCACCCGCGCCGACCGTACCGGGATCCCGTTCTGGCCGCTGCTGTTCAACAACGTCACGCTGCGCCTGTTCGGCAGCGACGACTTCCCGGTGGAGGCCAGGCGGCAGGCCGCCCGCGACCTCACCGCCGCCGCTGCCGTCGGCGCCCTCGGCGTGGCGACCGCCGCCCGCTACCCGCTGAGCGACCTCGCCAAGGCCCACGAGCACGTCGACGCCGGGGTCCACGGCCGGGTGCTGGTGGACGTCCCGCAGCCGTAGCGCCGAGGCCGGGGCCCGCCGGCCCGTGGTGTCACGGGACGGCGGGCCCCAGCGGCTGCGCGGTCGCCCGCTCGACCTGGGCGAGCATGTCGCGCGGGAACCAGAGGCTGCTCGCGCCCGCGAGGGCGACGGCCGCGGCGCCGGTCAGCACCGGCACCATGCCGACCCGGGAGGCGAGCCACCCGCCGACGAAGGAACCGACCGGCAGGGTGGCGGTCAGCACCGCCTGGAGGAAGGCGTTCACCCGGCCCAACAGGTGGGCCGGGGTGACGAGTTGCCGCCCGGTGGTCATGGCGATCGACCACACGGTCGCCAGCAGCCCGAACAGCAGCTGGTACAGGACCAGGACCGGGAAGGAGAGTCCCAGGGAGGCCGCAGGGATGAGGAAGAGCGCCGCTCCGGCGCCCACGGCGCACCACCGGATCGCCCGGGCCATGCCCAGCGCCCGGGTGACGGAGGCCGCGACGAGCACCCCGGTGCCCATGCCGACGGCGTACCCCGCGTAGACCGCGCCGAGCTGCCACGAGGGCAGCTCCAGCTCCCGGTCGGCGTACAGCACGAACAGGCCGGCGCCGGCCCCGCCGCCCAGGTTGAGCCCGGCCGCGGCCAGGGCCTGCCGGCGCAGCAGGGTCTCGCGCCGGATCACCTCCAGACCCTCCTTCAGGGCCTCGACGCGCGAGCGCGCTCCGCCGCCCGCCTCGTGCGGCGAGCGGTTCAGCGAGGCCGGCAGCGCGAGGAACAGGGCCCCGCCGACCAGGTAGGCCGCGCATTCGACCAGCAGCGCCGGAGCCGGGTCGACCAGGCTGACCAGCAGGCCGCCCAGGGCCGGTCCGCCGATCAGGCCGATGGTCCGGGCCCCGGTGAGCGAGGAGTTGGCCGGCAGGAGTCGGTCCGGGGGCACCACGCGGGGCAGGCAGGACTGCGCCGCGACGCCCTGGACGGAGCCGAGGGCACCCGAGGCGGCGGCCGCGGCGAACAGGTGCGGCCAGGTCAGGCCGCCCAGTGCGGCCGCGAGCGGCACGCTGCCGATGGCGGGCACCTGGAGCCAGGACACCGAGACCAGCATCCGGCGCAGCCGGGCGCGGTCGACGGCGACGCCGATCAGCGGGCTGAGCAGCACGCCGGGCAGGTAGCTCATCGCCAGCAGCGCCGAGGCGCCCAGTGGCCCGGCGTGCAGATGGGCGATGGCCAGCAGCGGCAGTGCCAGCGCGGTGACCTGACGACCCACCGAACTCGTCAACTGCTCGGTGACCAGCAGGAGCAGCGGACGGCGGTGGCGCGGCGCGGGGACGGACGACTCCTCGGCCGGGGGTGATCCCATGTGTTCGGCCTCCTGTGCGGTCATGTGCGGGAAGCAAAACACGGGGGGCCCGATCGTTCGAACACCCTCGTGGTTCCGGTTCCGCGAATGCGCCAGGCCCCCGGTGCCGGGTGGGTTTCGGGCAAGCGCCGGACGATCGGGTCCTGACCAGCGGAGACCGGGTGGGGCACGGCCGCGGGGAACGGTCCGGTGCGGTGCGGAGGATGGCCGAAAGCAGCCGATCAGGGAGCGGAGTCCGCCGGGCCGGCGACCAGCCAGTGGGCGGGCAGGTCGATCCGGGTGCCGTCGGGGCCGGACTCGGTGGTGGTCAACGGCAGTTCGCCGGTGGCGAGGACGGTGAGACCGGCCGCGCGGAAGAGCTCGGGGAAGGCGGCGTCCGCGACCTCGGCGGGGGCGAGACCGTGGGAGAACACCGGGCGCAGCTTCGGGGGCGGCCCGGCCGGGTCGCGGGCGAGGTCGGTCAGCACGACCTTGGCCGCCTCGGAGAGTTCGACCACGAAGGCCCGGCCGCGCACCCCGAGGAGGGCGGCGATGGCCTCGACCACCCGTGGGCGGTCGGCCGGCTCGCTCTGGTGGATCACGCCGCGCACGTACACGTTGGCGTCGCCGAGGCGCTCGTACAGCGCCCGGACGGCCTCGGCGTCGGTGGCGTCCAGCCGGGCGAACGCGGCCCGCCCGGCCGGGTCGCCTCGCCGGGCGAGGTCGAGGGCGGCGGCGGACAGGTCGACCCCGAGGACGAGCGGGAAGCGCTCGGCGAGGAAGCGGGTCTGGGTGCCGTTGCCGCAGCCCAGGTCGACGACCGGCAGCGCGGGGTCGAGCAGGTGCGGGCGGAACAGCGCGAGGTGGCGCTCGGCGGTGAGGGCCGGCTCCGCGTCCCAGATCACCGACCCGGGCTCCTCAGGGGCGTCGCGCCAGAAGCCCTCCCAGGCGTCGCGGTACCGACTCGTCACGCTCATGGCGGGGACCTCCGGATGTCACGCAAGGTGTCTGGGTCGTGTCTATCGGTACCGGGCCCGGGCGGCAAGCGCGCGCGGGGACGTCCGTCAGCGCGGGGCGTGCGCCTGGCGCAGCAGGTAGACGCCGGAGACGGCGGCGAGAACCGCCATGCAGGCGGCGAAGACCAGACCGGCGTGGGGCAGGCCGACCGGCCCGGTGAGCAGGCCCACCCCGATGACCGGGATCGAGATGCCGAAGTAGGCGACCACGAACAGCGCCGAGAGGACGCCGCCGCGGTGCTCGGCGGGCGCCGCGGCGGCGACCTCGCCCACCGCGCCGCGCAGGCCCATGCCCTGCCCGGCGCCGCCCACCAGGGCGCTGAGCACCAGCGGCGGGAGTGCCTCCCAGGCGAGCGAGGCGGCCAGCAGGGCCAGTCCGCCGATCAGCACCAGGCAGCCCAGCGGGATCGCCCGGGCGGTGCCGAGCCGGGGCACCAGGAGCTGGCCGAGGGTGGAGG
This sequence comes from Kitasatospora sp. NPDC056651, assembly GCF_042792155.1. Classification (NCBI taxonomy): domain Bacteria; kingdom Bacillati; phylum Actinomycetota; class Actinomycetes; order Kitasatosporales; family Streptomycetaceae; genus Kitasatospora; species Kitasatospora sp. NPDC056651. The sequence continues at coordinate 28,400 of NZ_JBHTWX010000038.1, forward strand.
CGAGGAACGCCGTGAAGACGACCAGGCCGACCACCGCGCGGTTGTGCACGCCCAGGCCGGTGGCGAGGAACGCGGGGCTGACCGAGGTGAACAGGCCCAGCAGGGAGAAGCCGGCGAAGGCGGCGACCCCGGCCGGCACGAACACCCGGCGGACCTCCGGCGGCAGGGCCGGCCGGTCGGGCCGGGCGGTGCGCAGCGGGCGGGCTCCGGCGACCGTCTCCGGCAGCAGCAGGGTGAGGGCGAACGAGACGGCGAGCAGCCCCAGGTGCACGGCGAACGGCAGGACCAGCGGATGCGGCGCGAACTGCGCGAGCAGGCCGGACAGCAGCGGCCCGCAGCCGAGCCCGCCCATGTTGGCGGCGATCGCGACGAAGCCCGCCCGGGCCGGGTTGCCGGGTGGCGCGAGTTCCAGCACGTACGCCGTCCCGGTGCCGGTGAACAGGCCCGCCGAGAACCCGGACAGCAGCCGGCCCAGGCAGAGCGTCGCGACGCTGTCCTCGGTCAGGAAGACGACGGCGCTGGCGGCCGAGCAGGCCAGTCCGCAGAGCAGCACGGGCCGGCGTCCGACGGTGTCGGAGACGTTGCCGACGAGCAGCAGCACCCCGATGACGCCGAGGGCGTACACCGCGAACACGACCGTCACCGTCAGCTCGGAGAAGCCGAGCTTCTCCTGGTACAGCCCGTAGAGCGGGGTGGGCAGGGTGGTGCCCGCCATGCAGACGGCGAAGGCGAGGGCGGCGACGAGGTGGCCCACCCGGGCGACAGCGGGCCGGGCGGTCCGGCGATCGGTCATTCGCCCACCATAGGCACGCTGCCCGGGCTCGGGCCGTGCCGTGCGGGGGAGCGCTGCGCCGAATGGCCGTGCCGCCGTGGCCCTTTGCCGCTTGCCGCTGCGCCGGAGGGTCAGGCGGAGCCGGCCCGCCGGTCGCCGCCGCTCCCGGCCGGGCGGGGCGCGCCCAGTGCGCCGAGCACGGAGTTGTCGAGCGGGCTGGTGGCCAGCCGCTCCAGCACCCGGGCGCACGCGGTGCGCAGGCCGCGGCCGTGGCGGCGTACGTCGGGGAGGGCGGAATGGAACGCGGCGAGGACGGACATGCGGTTCACCTCCGGGGCGACCTGCGGGTCTTGCAGGTGTGGTGGGTCCAGCTTCCGCCGCCGCGCAGCCGTCGGGGCCCGGATTGACGGGCTGCTGACACTCCGCTGACGATCTGCTGACGCGGCGGTCCGTCAGACGGCCCGGATCCGGTACGCGGCGGTTCGCGAGCGGCTCAGACCCGGTACGCGGCGACGTAGCGGGCCGGGTCGTGGCGGAACTCGCCGTGCCAGCGCTCGCGGCACCGCTCGGCGAAGGTCCGCCCGGTGGCCACGATCTCGTCCAGCGGGTCCAGGTACCCGAGCACATGGGGCGGTTCGAGGCCGGCCGCGATCCGGGCGGCCAGGCCGGCCCGGGCCAGCCGGAGCAGTTCGGCGGCCAGCGGGCGGACCGGATCGCCGCCGAGCCGGGTGGCCAGTCCGAGCGCGGGCAGCTCGGCGAGCGCCGCCCGGTGGTCGTGCGCGGTGTAGTGGCCGAGCAGCTCCCAGGCGGCGGCGCAGGATACGGGGTGGTAGGTGAGCCCGGTCCAGAGGGCGGGGACGGCCGGGATGAACGGGTACGGCGGGCCGTCCGAGGCGCGCAGTTCCAGGGTGTTGCGGACCCTGGTGTTGGTCCAGATCTGGTTCAGGTGGGCGGCCCAGTGCGCCTGGGTCGGCCGTGACCCGTCGTCGTAGCCGTGCCGCAGCAGTCCGCCGAAGGTGCGGTCGGGCGCGCGGTGGTAGCGGCCGTCCGGGGTGCGGAAGTGGATCAGCGGGAGGTCGAGCGCCCAGTCGACGACGGACTCGGCGGTGACGTCCGGGCGCAGCGCCGGCGCCAGCACGCCGCCCCGGCGCGGATCCATCCGCAGCCAGGCCCAGCACCGGTGGGACAGCAGTCCGCTGCTCGGACTCCCCTCCTGGACGGGGGAGTTGACGAGCAGCGCGGAGACCACCGGGGCGGCCGCCATCTGCGTCCGCAGCTTCCGGGTGAAGTCCGCGGGGGAGAGGTAGTCCAGGGTGACCTGGGTGGACAGCGACAGCGCCATGACGTACCGGGCCCGACTGCCCGGCTCGCCCAGCCCGTCGAAGTAGTCCCGCATGATCGCGCCCCGCGTCATCGGGACCCACCGCATGTCGGCGAGCCGGTCGAAGGGCAGGTTGGCGCCGGGCAGCAGGGCGAGGCCGAACCGGCCGACCAGTTCGGCGAGCCGCTCCAGGGCGGCGCGCAGGTCGTCCACCGCCTTGGCGACGGAGGGCACGGGCGTCGAGGAGTACTCGATCTGGCCGCCGTGCTCCAGGGTGATCTGGCTGCCGTCCGGCAGGAGGACACCGGTCAGCCGCCCGGCGTCCTCCTGCCGCTCGCCGCCCCACCTGTCCAGCACCGCCTCCAGGACGGCCAGCACGCCGCGTTCGCCGAAGTAGCGGGCGGCCAGCCCGGTGGCCGGGTCGACCAGGCCGCACTCGACCTCGATGCCGACCAGCTCGCAGCGGCCGGGCCGGAACGGGGCCAGCAGTTCGGCCCGTCCCAGCGGTCCGCCGGCCCCGCCGTCCGTCACACTGCCCCCACCCGGGTGGTGACCCCGGGGTGCCCGGCCCGTTCGAGCAACGCGCCCACCGCGCCGAGGGCGGACTGCGCGGCGCCCTGGCACCAGGCGTGGGCGCCGGACAGGTGCTCGCCGGCGAAGAAGACCCGCGGCCGCTCGACCGGGTACGGGCAGCCGAGCACGGCCAGGTAGCGGCTGTGCTCGCCGGGCGTCAGGTGGGCGAACGCGCCGCCGCCCATGCCGGTCTGCACGTCCCAGTTGCAGTGCACGATGTCGTCCACGTCCGCGGTGATACCCGGGTGGAGGCGTTCCAGACACTCCAGCACCAGGGTGTCCCGGTCGGCCGGCTCCAGCGCGGCGAAGCGGCGGGCGTTGGGGCCCCACAGGTAGGCGCCCAGCAGGGCGGTCGGCTCGGCCGAGCGCAGCGGGTCGCGCACCGCCCAGCGCGGTCCCGAGTCGCCGTTGACCCCGTCCTTCCTGACCCGCACCGCGTTGTCGGAGGGGTACCAGCACTGCTGGATCGGCAGGTCGGTGAAGCTGCCGCCGCCGTGGATGCCGTCCTCCAGCTCCCACCGGCGGCGGGTGAGGTGCAGGACGGTCTTGATGCTGCTCGCGTAGCTGATGCCGCGGACGGCGTGCCGCTGGGCGTGCGGCAGGCCCGGGGTGACGGTGATCCGGTCGAGCGCGGGCGCCGGGACGCAGCACACCGCGAAGTCGACGTCCTCCTGGAACCGGGCGCCGATCCGGCGCCCGTGCAGCCGGACGCCGTCCGTGGTCAGCGCCAGCTCCTCGACCTGGGCGGAGAGCCGGAGCGTGCCGGGGCGCAGCGCGCCGACGAAGGCGTGGATCAGCGCGTCCAGCCCGTCGACCAGTTCGACCTGCCCCCGGTGGAACAGTCCGAAGTAGTCGACCAACACCTCCAGCAGCGAGGACTGCTCGTAGTGGGCGAGGCCGCTGGCGTGGCCGATGAGGTCCCAGGCGTCCTGCGACAGGTGCTCGTGGACGAACTGCCACAGCGACACCGAGGCCGCCCGCTCCAGCGCCGGGTCGTCCCAGTGGCCCTCCAGGGTGCGGCGCTGCTGTTCGACGGTCAGGGTGCGCCACACCGAGCCGAGGAGGTGGTCCAGCACCGGGGCCGGGGGCCGGCGCTCGGCCGGGCGCAGCTCGTACGTGGGGAACAGCGCCGCGACGTCCCGCACCCGGACCCGGTGACCGCGCAGATGGTAGTAGGCGCGCGGGTTGGCGTTGACGAACGGGCGGGTCGCCAGCCGGAACCGGGAGACGTAGTGCAGCACGCAGTGGTGGTTGCCGGGGATGCGCATCGCGCCGAGGTCGACATGGGTGCCGTCCCAGAAGCGGTGGGTGCGCACCCGCCCGCCCGGCCGGTTCGCCCGCTCGTACACGACCACGTCGAACCCGCGGCGCTGCAGCTCGTAGGCGCACACCAGCCCGGCGACGCCTGCCCCGATCACGGCCACCCGGCCCCGGGCGCCGGCCACCGGGTTCTCCAGCGAACGCGGGAACGCAAAGCCCGTATCGAACATCGGCACCGTACCCATCTCCGGCGGGACCCCCGGGCCCAGCCTTGGCCAGACGGCCCGGGCCTGCCACTTCGCGGCGCCGATGCGAGTGACCGGGAGAGGCGGAACGGCCCCGGGCCCCGGGAGCCGCTACCCCGCGGACGCCTGCTCGACCTCGCCCTGGTGCATCCAGGCGATGACGTCCAGCACCCGCAGCACGCCGATGTCCTCGCCGATCCCCGCCCTCGCGCGGAGCTCCGCCAGCCGTCCGCGCAGCGCCCCGCCGTCCGCGCGCAGGGCCCCGGCCAGCGACGACCAGAAGGTGTGGTCGACCTTCGGCCGCCGGAACAGGGTCTTCACCCGGGTGTCGTAGACGGGCACCAGGTGCGGGCGCTTGCGGGCCAGCAGCTTGCCCGCGACCACCGGCCCGGCTCCGTCCGGCTTGCCCGGGTGGGTGCCGCGCGGGTTCACCAGCCGGTCCCACAGCTCCGAGGCCGGCCCGCCGGGGGCGATCAGCGGGGCGCAGGCCGGATCCTCCAGCCGGGCGTCGCGGGGGATGGCGGACAGCAGCCGGTGCCAGTGCCCCGCCGGGTCGGTGAGCAGCTCGACCGCTCCGTGCGGTTCGACCGAGACGCTCAGCATGGTGATCGCGACCAGGTCGTCGGCGGTGAAGCGGTCCGCCGTCTCCGGGCGGTCGCCGCCACCGGCGAGCCGCTCGAAGTGGGCACCGGAGTAGTACGCGTCGCCCTTCGCCCGCTGCCTGGTGAAGTACCGGCGCAGCAGCTCGACCGAAGCCTCCGTGTCCTCGTACACCGGCGGAATCCACAGCGCCGTCATGAGAGCCCCCTTCGATCCGTGCCCGCCGTGCCCGGTCCGTGCGCCGGTCGGCGTGTCCGGGGCCAGTGTGGCAGCGGGGACCGACAGTCCGGTCCGGCGGCCGGACCGGCGCGTGCGGCCCGACCGGCTGCGCGACTGAAGGAACCCTTCCGGTTCACTGAACCGGCAAGGACGGGAGGCCCGTTGAGCAGGACGGGGTGAACTGAGCGCCCCGTCGCATCGGGAGGACCGCGTAGGGAAAACCCTCCGCCCGACCGGCCACCGATCGATACCGTCATCCGGTGGCACCCGGCGCCCGCCGAGTGCCACCGAGTCGGAAGGAGCGTGAGTCCCGTGAACGGGACCGGGGAGGGGTCCGGCATGGCGGCGGACGCGTCGGAGGCGCGGGATCTCGTCGCGGCCCTGGTACGGGCGGGGACGCCCGACCCGTCCGGGCCGGCCGGGCTGATGGTGCCCGAAGGGACGGCGGAGGAGGTGATCGCCGTCGCTCGGCGGCTGGCCCTGCGCGCGGCGCCCGAGCGGCGGTGGCGGCCCAAGCCCGAGCCGGTGCTGCTCCGGGTGGCGAGAGCGCTGGTGGTGGACGAGCACCCGTCGGCACCGGAGTGGCCGGTGGCCGAGCGGCAGCGGCTGGCGCTCTGGGTCGCGGTGCTGATCGAGCACCGGGGCGAGGACGGGGTGCAGGAGCTGATCCGGGAGCTCAACGAGGGCTGACGGCCGCCGGGCCGGCGGCGCGAGCGCCGCGGCTCACGTCCGCTAACGACCGGCCAACGGTGACCGGCTCCCGCCAACGACGGCATCCCGGACCGGGCGGAGTGCCCCGGGCGGCGGGCATTGGCGCAGCCTTGGTGCGGACTTGGCGGCTTCCGGCAGGGTGCTGTCACAGCCACCGCCGGGATGTCCGGCCGGTGCCCAGCATGCCCTGCCCGTGTCCAGCGTGCCCTGCCCGTGCTGCGCCCCCTGCCCGACCTGAGAGGTAGCGCGTGTCGAAGCCGTCCGTCGCTCAGCCCACGACCGTCACCCCGCCGTCCGAGGACCAGGCGGACGCGCCGGTGGCCGCCGCCCGTCCGACCCTCGACCCCGAGACGCTCGCCGAGATCCACCGGTTGCACGGCGGCTACCTGCTGCGCGCGCTGATGCGGGCCACCGGCGGGGACCGCGGCAAGGCCGAGGACATCCTGCAGGAGACCCTGCTGCGCGCCTGGCAGAACCCGGAGGCCCTGGCCGCCGGGCCCGAGGCGAGCCAGCCCTGGCTGTTCACCGTCGCCCGGCGGATCGCGATCGACCACTACCGCCGGGCCGCCGCCCGCGCCCAGGAGGTGCTCGGCGACCCGGTGGAGGACCGTCCGGCCGCCGACGACCCGTACGAGCAGGTCGTGGTGGCGCGGGACATCGCGCTGGCGCTGCGCCGGGTGCAGAAGCACCACCGCGAGGTGCTGGTCGAACTCCACCTCAAGGACCGCTCGGTGCTGGACGCCTCGGCCCGGCTGGGGGTGCCGCCGGGGACGGTCAAGTCCCGCAACTTCTACGCGATCCGGGCGCTGCGCCCGGTGCTGGCGGCGGAGCACGGGTACGCCCCGGCGGAGCACGGGGCGGCTTCGGCCGCCCGCTGACCGGGCCGGGGCCGCTTCGGCGGGGCGCGGTTCAGTCGTCCGTCGGCCGCCGGCCGGCCCGGAGGCCGAGGGCCTCCTCCAGGCCGATGGTGAACTCGCTCAGGTAGCCCGCCTGGCGGTCGACCGCGCGGAAGCGGTCCAGCGCCGAACGCAGCCGGCCCCCCACCTCGGGCCCGCGGCCACGGGCCAACAGGTGGGCGGCGTAGGACTGTTCGGCCACGGCGTGCAGGTACAGCAGCCCGGCCTCCTGGCAGGCCGCGAGCAGCCGGTGCCAGGCCAGGTCGGCGGCATCGTCGCGGACGGTCGGAGGGAGGGCCTGCGCCTCGGTCAGCAGCGACCACAGGTGGACCTGGGTGACCGGGGTGGCCGGCAGCAGCTCCCGGGCCTCGCGGGAGAGGCGCTGGGCGCCCTCCCGGTCCCCGACGGCCAGGCTCACCCAGCCCTGGTGCACCGTGGCGTCGACCAGCCGCCGACGGTCGCCGTACTCCCGCGCGAGGAGGGCGGCGGAGGCCGCCAGCCGCTGCGCCTCGGCGGAGTTGCCGAGCATCGCGGTGACCAGCGCCAGCGTGGCGAGCGCCCGCACGCGCACGGACCCGGCCCCGGGCCCGGCCACGGACTCGACGGTGGCCACCGCCCGGCGCGCCGCCTCCGCCGCCTCCGGCCGGCGCTCCAGCGCCACCAGGGCCTGCGCCCGGCAGTTGAGCAGCAGCGCGACCGCGACCGGATCGCCGCACCGCTCGGCCGCCTCCAGCCCCGTGCGGGCGCAGCCGAGCCAGTCGGAGAAGCGGCCGGCGCCGTAGTACAGCGAGCCGCAGGTCAGCGCGAGCCGCCAGACGCGGGCCGGGTCGGTGTCGGCGGAGGCGATCAGCGCGCCGATCGCGGGCTCCTCGGCGTCGAACCAGTCGAGCGCGGTGCGGATGCCCCCGGCGGCCGGCACGGACCGCGGCGGATGGGCGGGCGGGCCGGTGTCCTCCTGGCCGGGGTCGAGGAAGGAGCCGCAGTGCTGGAGCGCGGCGAGGTAGTAGTCGGCCAGGCGCTCGTGGAGCAGCCGCCGGTCCGGTCCGGGCCGCCCGGCGAGCAGTTCGGCGCCGAACAGGCGGACCAGGTCGGTGCGGGCGTGGCGGCCGGGGGCGGCGGCGGTGAGCAGGTGGTGGGAGGCCAGTTCGCCGATGGCCCGGTGGGCGGTGGCGGTGTCGGCGGCCAGCAGCGCGGTGCTCGCCTGGGTGTCCACCTCCCGGCCGGGGTGGACGGCCAGTGCGGCCAGCAGTTCGGCGGCGGTGGGGGAGAGTCGACGATGGGTCAGCCGGAGCCGGCCGGTGACGGAGAGCGTGCCGTCGGCGTCCAGGACGGCCAGCCGGGTCCGCTCGTCGGCGAGTTCGGCGACCAGCTCGGCCACCGCCCGGTCCGGACGGTCGGCCAGCCGGGCGGCGGCGATCCGCAGGGCGAGCGGCAGGTGGTCGCAGAGCCCGGCGAGGCGGGCGGCGGCCTCCGGTTCGGCGCGCAGCCGCTCGGGCGTCAGAGCGCGCTCCAGCAGGTGCAGGGCGTCGTCCTCGGGCAGCGGGGCCAGGCGCAGCAGGACGGCCCCGTCGAGGGCGACCAGGCCCTCCAGCGAGGACCGGCTGGTGACCACGGCGGTGCTCTCCGGGCCCTCGGGCAGCAGGTCGGCGACCTGGTCGGCGTCGGCGGCGTCGTCCAGCAGCACCAGCAGCCGCCGGCCCCTGGTGTGCTCGCGGTAGCGGGCGGCCCGGGCGGAGCGCCCGGCGGGGACGGCGTCCCCGGGTACGCCGAGCGCGTGCAGGAAGCCGGCCAGCACGTCCTCGGGCCGCGCCGGATCCGAGTCGAGGCCGCGCAGTTCGGCGTGCAGCAGGCCGTCCGGGAAGCGGTCGGCGACCCGGTGCGCCCAGGCGGTGACCAGCGCGCTCTTGCCGACCCCGGCCGGGCCGACCACCAGCACCGGGCCGTCCCCGGCGCGGCCGCCCCCGCCGGGGCCCGGCGCGCAGGCCCGGTCGAGGCGGGCCAGGTCGGGGACGCGGCCGACGAAGTCCGGATGGCGCCTGGGGAGCCGGCGCGGCACGGCGGAGGGCCGCGGGGCCGGCCTGGCGGCCGGGGCGGTGGCGGCGGTCGGCTCCACCGCGCGGTCGTCGGCCAGCACCTCGGCGAGCGCCGCGCGCAGCGCCGGACCGGGGTGGATGCCCAGCTCCTCGTCCAGCCGCACCCGGGCCCGGTGGTAGGCGGTCAGTGCCTCGGCCGGTCGGCCCGCCTGGTGCAGGCAGCGCATCAGCAGGGCCACCAGCTCCTCGCGCAGCCCGTCCGACCGCACGCCCTGCTCCAGCAGCGGCACGGCCGCCGCGCCGGTGCCCTGGCCCAGCCGCAGTCCGGCCCAGCCGAGCAGGGCGGCGGTGCGCGCCCGCTCCAGCCGGTCCACCGCGGCGGCGCGCAACGGGGTGTCGGGCAGATCGGCCAGGGCCTCGCCGCGCCACAGCCGCAGCGCCTCCTCCAGCAGCGTGACCGCCTCGGGGCCGGCGCCCGACTCGATCAGCTCCCCGGCCGTACCGGCGAGCTGCTCGAAGCGCAGCGCGTCGACCGCACCGGCCGGGCCGGTCAGCAGGTAGCCGGAGTCCCGGGTGCCCAGCTCGAACGGCGTGCCGGCGAGCACCTTCCGCAGCGCGGCGACGTGCCCCTGGACGGCGGCCCGCGCGCTGGCCGGCGGCTGCTCGTCCCACAGCAGCTCGCACAGCTGGTCCACGCTGACCAGGTGCCCCAGCCGCAGCGCCAGCAGCGCCAGGACGGCCCGCCGCTGCGCGCCCGCCACGCTCGTGAAGCCGTCCGCCCCGACCCGCAGCTCCACCGGCCCGAGCAGCCGAATCCGCACCAGTACCCTCCGCCTCACCGCACGCCGCGTCGCGCCCCGAGAGGGCCGTGCGGCCCCCGGAAATGGAGCAGTTTAGTGCGAGCACGGGTTCCGCCGGCGCCGGGCGGCCGCCCCCGGCCCCGGTGGACGCGGTCGGCCGGCCCACGGTCGCGGGCGGGCGCACCTCCGCCGGGTCCGACCGGGCGCAACTCGACCGGGCCCTCCCGGGCGCACCTCCGCCGGGCCCGACCGGGCGTGCGGCGCCCGGCCGGGCCTATCCTCGAACGCCGGGACGTCGTCGGCGGGGGAGGAGAAGGGACGCGTGCACATCGATCTGCTCGGACCGGTGGTGGTGCGGCGGGATGACGGCACGGTGGTGACGCCCTCGGCGCCCAAACGCCGGGCGCTGCTGAGCGCGCTCGCCGTACGGCTGAACCGGACGGTGGCCACCGAGGAGCTGATCGAACTGGTCTGGGAGGGGTGCGCACCGCCCACCGCGCGGGCCGCTCTCCAGGGCCACGTCGCGGCGCTGCGCCACCTGCTGGACGGCACCGGGCTGGAGCTGGGCACCCGTGGATCCGGGTACCTGCTGGTCGGCGAGCCCGGCCGGGTCGACGCGCTGCGCTTCGGCCGGCTCTGCGAGCAGGCGGGCGTGCGGCTCCCCGAGCCGCCCGAGCCCGCCGCCCCGGGCGTTCCGGCGGCCGTTCCTCAGTCCGTTCCTCAGGCCGTTTCTTTGGTGGGCGCGCCGCAGGACCCCGCCCTGCCCCTGCTGCGCGCCGCGCTGGACCTGTGGCGAGGCCCGGCACTCGCCGACTGCGGCTCCGCGCTGCTGCGCGAGCGGACCGCCCCGGCGCTGACCGACCTGCGGCTGCGCACCCTGGAGCGGCTGGCCGACGGCCTGCTCCGGGCCGGCCGGGGCGGCGAACTGGCCGCCGAACTCGCCGACGCCGCCGACGCCCACCCGGCCCGGCAGCCGCTGGCCGCCCGGCTGGTGCGCTGCCTGGAACAGGACGGGCGGAGCACCGAGGCGCGGGAGCGCTACGAGCGCGCGGTGGCGCGGCTCACCGGCCCGGTCGGACCGGAACTGCGCCGGATCGGCGAGCAGTCCGGCGCCCGGCTCGCCGCCGACCGCCGGTTCGTCGGCCGGATCACCGAACTCGCCCGACTGGAGCAGGAGTTGCCCGCCGCGAGGGACGGTCGTCCGATCCTGGTCACCGGCCCCGCCGGGATCGGCAAGACCGGCCTGGTCCGGTACTGGACGGCCCGGCGCGGCGACGCGTACTTCCCGGACGGCATCCTCCAGGCCGAACTGCGCGGCTTCGACCCGGACGGGCCACGCGAACCCGCCGACGTCCTGGGCGAGTTCCTCACCGCCCTCGGCGTGGCCCCGGACGCGCTGCCCTCCGAACCCGCGGACCGCGCCCGCCGCTACCGCGAACTCATCGCCGGCAGAAGGATGCTGGTCGTGCTGGACGACGCCGCCTCGTACGAGCAGCTCGTCCCGCTGCTGCCCGATCCACCGGCCACCGACAGCGAACCCGCCCCGGTCGCGATCGTCACCAGCCGCAGCCGGCTGCGCCACCTGCTGGTCCACGCCGGCGGCATCCCGCTGCCGCTGGGCGCGCTCGACCCCGCCGAGGCCGCCGAGCTGCTCGCCCGCACCCTCGGCGCGGAGCGCACGGCCGACGAGCCGGAGGCCGTCGCCGAACTCGCCGAGCGCTGCGACCACCTGCCGCTGGCGCTGCGCCTGGCCGCCGCCCGGCTGGCCGCCAGGCCCGACTGGTCGCCGGCCGACCTCGCCGCCGAACTCGCCGACGAGCAGACCGGGTTGGCGGCCCTCTCCGGCGCCGGGACCGGCGGCGCCCGCGGCCTGTTCGGCCTCACCACCGCGCTGGACGGCACGTACCGCACGCTGCCGCCCGCCGCGGCCCGGCTGTTCACCCTGCTGGGCCTGCACCCCGGCGCGGAGATCGGCGCGGACACCGCCGCCGCGCTCGCCGACCTCCCGCCCGCCACCACCCGCACCCTGCTGACCCGGCTCGACGCCGTCCACCTGCTGGAGGAGACCACGCCAGGCCGGTACGTCCGGAGTGAGCTGGTGCGCCGCCACGCCGCCGCGCAGGCCGCCGAACTCGGCTGCGACGAGCGCTTCCTCGCCCTCGACCGGCTGATCGCCCACTACCTCGACGTCACCGCCGGTTGGACGGCCGAGGGCGCGGCGGTCGGCGGCAGCGCGCGGTCGGCGGACTGGTTCCGCCGTGAGGAGAGCGCCCTGCGTGCCGTCGTGCTCTGCGCCGAGCAGCAGGGGCGGATCGGCGCGGCCTGGCAACTCGCCCACCGCGCCAACCTGTTGTACGAGACCACCGGACACGATCGGGCCCACTGGCGGGCCGTGGCCGAGGCCGGGCTGAGCGCCGCGCACACGGACCGGAACGACACGGCGATCGCCCGGCTGGCCACCGATCTCGCCGTCCTGCACGTCGCCCGCGCGGCCCACCGCACCGCCGCCGACCAGCTGGAGCGCGCCGTCGAGGCCGCCGACCGGACCGGCGACGTGGCGCTGCGCCACCACTGCCGCAGCCGGGTGGCCGCCGCCCTGCTGCGGGCCGGCCGGTACGAGCGGGCGGTGCCGATGCTCGGCGACCTGGTGGCCGCCGCCCGCACCCCGGCCACCGGGCACCTGCTGGCCCGCGCGCTCACCGGCCTCGCCGACGCGCTGGTCCTGGCCGGGGAACCCGGGCCCGCCCTGCGCCACGCGGACGAGGCGGTGCGCACCGCCACCGCCCGCTCCGGCGGCGCCGAGGCCGTCCTCGCCACCCACAGCCGGGCCCGCGCGCTGCACGCCCTCGGCCGCCGGGACGCCGCCCTCTCCTCGGCCCGGCTCGCCGTGGCCCTCGGCCGTGCCGTCGGCGACCAGGCCCTGGAGGCCCGCTCCCACGGCCTGCTCGCCGACCTGCTGGACTCCCTCGGGCGCACCGCCGAGGGCTGCGCGGAGCGGCGGCTGGCCTGAGCGGCGGGCCGCCGCACCGCGCGGCTGCCCGCTGCCCTCCTTCCCGCCCCGCCCCGCCTGCCCGGCCCCGCCGCCGTTGGCGGAAAACCGCTGTTCGACCAGCGGAACCACAGGCGGAACTATCAGCGGTTCCCCCGCCCCGCGACCGCCCCCGCCCGACCGGACCGCCCATGTGAATCCCTTCTGACCTGGGGGGATACCCTGGACAGCGGTCGGCTAGGAGGAACTCCCGCGGCGGGGCATACTTCTGCCTGGGGCGATCCGCCGGAGGCGACTCCAGGCAGAAGTGCGGAACTGCGCAGGACCGAACGAGCGGGGGCGGGGCATGGCGGCCGGGGGCGGCACGGGCACGGACGCGAACGAGTTCAGCCGTCTGCTGGCCGGGCACCGGGTGGCGGCCGGACTGACCCAGGAGGAACTCGCCGCCACGGCCGGGGTCAGCCTGCGCGCCCTCGGGGACATGGAGCGCGGCCGCACCCGTGGACCGCAGCGGCGTACCGTCCGGGCCCTGGCCGAGGCCCTCGGGCTGGACGGTCCGCGGGCGGAGGAGCTGGACCGGGCAGCACAGTCCGGACGCCCGCGCGGAGTGCGGCCGGCCGCCGCCGCAAGCCCTGTCCGGCCCCGTCGCCCGGCCCCGCGCGCGGCCGCCGACCGGGACGCGCCCCGTACCGGGGACCCGGCCGGGGCCTTCGCCGAGACCGTTCAGAGCGCCCTCGCGCTGCCCCGCGACATCGCCGACTTCACCGCCCGCGAGGAGGCCCTCGCGCTGCTCGCCGGCCTGGCCGACGACGAGCACCCCGCCCACCCCCGGGTGGTGCTGATCAGCGGTCAGCCCGGCCTCGGCAAGACCTCCTTCGCGCTGCACGCCGCCCACGTCCTGGCCCCGCGCTTCCCGGACGGCCAGCTGTCCCTGGACCTCGGCGGCATGTCCCCGCAGCCGTTGTCGGCCCGGGACGCGCTCGGGCAGGTGCTGCGCGCCCTGGGCGTCGACGACGCCTCGGTGCCCGCCGGGACGGAGGAGCGGGCCGGCCTCTACCGGGCCCTGGTCCGGGAGCGGCGGCTCGTCCTGGTGCTGGACAACGCCGCCGACGAGAGCCAGGTGCGCCCGCTGCTGCCCGGCTCCGGCCCGGCCGTGACCATCGTGACGAGCCGCAACGTGCTGCCCGGCCTGGAGTCGGTGCTCCGGCTGGGCCTGGACGTGCTGTCCCCGGTCGAGGCGGCCGCCCTGCTCGCCCGGATCGCCGGCCGCGAGCGGACCGAGGCCGCGCCCGACGCCACCGCCGAACTGGCCAGGCTCTGCGGCTACCTGCCGCTGGCGCTGCGGATCGCCGGCCAGCGACTGGTCGCCCGGCCCCACCAGCCGGTCGCCCACCTGGTGCGCCAGCTCACCGCGGAGGAGAGCCGGCTGGACCTGCTGGAGACCGGCGACCTGGCCGTCCGCCCGGCCTTCGAACTGTCCTACCGGCGGCTGCCCGCCGACTCCCGACTCGTCCTCCGCCGTTGCGCGTTGACCGCCGGAGCGGACTTCACCGCGGAGCTGGCCGCCGCCTACGCGGGCCGGCCGGCGGCCCGTACCGAGCTGGTGCTGGAACAGCTCGTCGACGCCGGGCTGATGCAGCCGGCCGCCCCGGACCGCTACCGCCTGCACGACCTGGTGCGGCTCTACGCGGGCGAGCGGCTGACGGCCGACGAGACGGCCCAGGAGCTGGCCGAGGCCCGCACCCGGGCGGGCCGCTGGATCCTCGGCCGGGCCGCCGAGTACGGGCTGCGGTTCGACCCCGACCACGCCAGGGAGGGCGGCGACACCGGGGGCTCCGCACCCGTGCACCTCACCGAGGCGGCCGCCTGGCTGGAGTACGAGCACCCGGAGTGGCTGGCCGCCCTCCACCAGGCGCAGCGGGCCGGCCGGTACCGGGAGGTGGTGGACACCGCCGAGGCGATGCACTGGTTCTCCGACCGGTTGCTGAGCTGGGGCATCTGGGCCGAGGTGTTCCAGCTCTCGGTGCACGCCGCCCGCGCGCTCGGCGACCGGCGACTGGAGGCGGTGCACGTCAACTACCTGGCCTGGACCTACGTCACCTGCCTGCACCGCTACCAGCGCGGCATCGAACTGGCCTCCGAGGCCCTGGAGTCGGCCGTCGCGGTCGGCGACCGCGAGCAGCAGGGCTGGGCGCTCACCTACCTCGCCTCCGGGCTGCGCTACCTCCAGCGGCACCGCGAGGCGACGGACGCCTTCCACCGGGCGGCGGACGCCTTCGCCGAGGTCGCCGGCCGCTCGGCGATGATCGGCCGGCTGGTCACCCTGCGCGGCGCGGCCAACTGCCTGCGGGAGTCCGGCCGGGCGGAGGAGGCGGTGGAGTCGCGCCGCCAGGCCCTGGCCGGTGCGCTGGACCTGGTGGAGCGCTGGTCATCGCCGCTGATCCACCTGCTCGCGGCGATGACCGCGCACGAACTCGGCCTGGACCGGGCGGCGTTGAAGCGCTGGCCGGCCGCCGAGAAGGCCTACCGGCAGGCCCTGGTGCACTTCGAGGCGGTGGGCCGCCCGGACAGCATGACCAAGACCCTGACCGAACTGGGCACCGCGCTGATCGAGCAGGGCCGTGCCGAGGAGGCGCGCGAACTGCTCACCGAGGCGCTCACCGATCTGAGCGCGGAGGGCCCCCGCTCGTCGGGCGCCCGGCACTGAGCGGAGAGCGGCGGGAGCCCGCGCCCGCCCCCTGGTGAACAGGTCCGGGAGCGGGCGCGGGCCGAGCGGCGGATCGGGTCCGGGTCAGATCCGGGTGTCCTCCACCACCGGGAGCGAGCCGACCGGGGCCGAGGCCGGGGCGAAGCCCGTGCGCGGGGCGGCGGCCGGCTGCTTGCCGCAGAAGGCCGGCTCCAGCGTGTTCATCAGGCCCTGGGTCACCGAGCCGTTGTTGGAGGCGTTGGCGAAGACCACCACGCTGCGCCGCCCGTCCGGGGTCGTGAAGGACTGGCTGTTGAAGCCCTGCACGATGCCGCCGTGCCCGTACACGTCCCCGCAGGAGAGGGTGATCCGGCGCAGGCCGAGGCCGTAGGAGATCTTCGCGGTGGGCGTGGGCAGGGCGGCGGTCATCTGCCGGAGCGAGTCGTCCGAGACGAGTCCGCCCTCGCCGCCGGCCATCAACGCGGTGAGGAAGCGGTCGAGGTCCTCGGCGGTGGAGATGACGGCCCCGGCGCTCCACACCCAGGAGCCGGTCTGCCGGGTGGAGTCCAGCAGCGGCTTGGTGCGGTCGTCGTTGCTGAGGTAGCCGGTGACGTGGGCGCCGCGGATCTGCTGGTCGGGTACCACGAAGGAGGTGCCGCGCAGGCCGAGCGGCTGGATGATCCGCTCGTTCAGCACCTCCGGGTACGGCTGGCCGGTGAGGTGCTCGACCGCCAGGCCCATCAGCACGAAGTCGGTGTTGGAGTACGAGTAGCGGGTGCCGGGGGTGTACTGCAGGCCGTGCCCGACCGACATCGCCACCAGCTTGCGGGGGTCGTACACCGTGGTGCGGATGCGCGCCTCGAACGCGCTGGTGGTCTCCTCGCCGGCCTGCTCCAGCAGGTCGTTGGTGTGGTCGTAGACGCCCGCGCGGTGTTCCATCACCTGGCGGCCCGTCATCGTCCAGTCCTGCGGCAGGGTGCCTTCGGGCAGGTACTCGCGCAGCGGCCGGTCGAGGTCGATCCGGCCCTCCTCCGCCAGCTGCATCACGAGAACGGCGGCGAACATCTTGCTGTTGCTGCCGACCCGGAACCTCCACGAGGAGTTCATCGGGGTTCCGTCCAGGTCGGCCAGGCCGACGTTCACCGAGCTGGTGCGGCTGGTGCCGCCGTGGTCGCGGATCACCGCGAAGGCGCCCGGGGCGCCGGCCGCGGTGGTGGCCTGGAGGGCGGCGCGCACCCCGGTGAGGTCGGGGGCGGTCGCGTCGGCGGTGTCCTGGCCGGCGGCCGCGGCGGGCAGGGCGCCGGTCGCCACCAGGACGGCGCCGGCGGCGGCCACCGCGAGGGGACGCAGAAGGCTGGTCTTCGCCATGTTCCTCGGTTCTCTCTCAAGCTGACACGGCGTCGGACCGCGCCGTTCCAAGATCACTATCACCGGTCGGGCGGCCGCTGGCAACGTGAACCGGTTCGCCCGCATTTCACGTTGTCGGTGGTGACTTGGGTGGTCGCACCGTTCGTTTCCCGGTCCGGGGCCAAGGTTTCACCTCCCGTCGTCTACCCGCGTCGACGGAAGGGTCCGATGCTGTTCGGGCCGTTCCCTACCCGAGGATTTGTCATGACTTCGTCCACGAAGCCCCTGAAGCCCCGCTCCCGCCGCACCGCGACCGCGATCGGCTCCGCCGTCGCCCTGGTCGCCGCCTCCGCCGGCCTGTGGGCGGCTACCGCCTCCACCGCGCAGGCGGCCGCCCTGCCCGCGCCCGACCACATCGTGGTCGTGGTGATGGAGAACCACGCCTACTCCCAGGTCATCGGCAGCAGCAGCGCGCCGTACCTCAACACCCTGGTCGCGGGCGGCGCCAACCTCACCCAGTCCTACGGCATCACCCACCCGAGCGAGCCGAACTACTACGCCCTGTTCTCCGGCTCCACCCAGGGCCGCGTCGACGACAGCTGCGTGACGGTCGGCGGCTTCCAGAGCGCCAACCTGGCCTCCGAGGTGATCGCCGCCGGCAAGACCTGGGCCAGCTACAACGAGACCCTGCCCAGCCAGGGCAGCACGGTGTGCAGCAGCGGCAACTACGCGCAGAAGCACAACCCCTGGTTCGGCTTCGGCAACGTCCCGGTCAGCAGCGCCAAGACCTTCGCCCAGTTCCCGACCGACTACAGCACCCTGCCGAACGTCTCCTTCGTGGTGCCGAACCTGTGCAGCGACATGCACGACTGCTCGGTCGGCACCGGCGACACCTGGATCAAGAACAACCTCGGCGCGTACGCCGGCTGGGCGCAGAGCCACAACAGCCTGCTGGTCGTCACCTTCGACGAGGACAACAAGCTGTCCGGCAACCGCATCCCGACCGTCGTCTACGGCGCCCACGTGACCCCCGGCAGCAGCAGCTCCGCCACCTACAACCACTACGACGTGCTGCGCACCCTGGAGGACCTGGCGGGCACGTCCGGCCACGCGGGGAACGCGGCCTCCGCGAGCGACATCACCGGCATCTGGAACTGAGCCGCGGCGATCAGGGCCTGATCCCGGACCGGGTCCGGTCCGGGGGCTGAGCCCGCTCCCCGGGCCGGACCCGCCGCTCCTCCTGCTCCTCCCGCTCATCCCGGGCCCGGGCCGGTGGCCGTTCGGTCGCCGGCCCGGGCGTCCGCGGGGCGCTCTCCCGGGTGCCGTACCGCCGCACCCCCGGCACCGCCGCCGTGCCCGCGCAGACCAGCGTCACCAGCCCGGCCGCCGCCAGCAGCGGCACCCGGTCGCCCCAGGCGTCGGCGGCCAGTGGCGCCAGGACGTACCCGACCGGGGCGGCGGCCAGGGAGAGCAGCCAGTCGTACGAGGTGACCCGGGCCAGCGTCCCCGCCGGGAAGTCCTGCTGGACCACCGTCTTCCAGACCGGGTTGAGGAAGCCCAGCCCGGCCATCGCCACCGCCTGGGCGGCCACCGCGACCGGCGCCGGGGTCGGGACGGCGAGCGCGGCCAGCGGCAGCCCGTACAGGGCGAGGGCGAGGTTGCCGGCCAGTACCGGGCGGCGGGGCCGCAGCCGGCCGGCGATCAGCGAACCGGCCAGCAGGCCCACCGCGCCCGCCTGGGTCAGCGCCACCCAGGTGCCGTCGCCGCCGAGCCGGGTGGCGGCGATCAGCGGGCCGAGGGTGAGCAGGACGGCGCTCGCGCCGTTCCACACCCCGTGGGCGATCAGGCTGGTCCAGTACCAGTCCCGGGAGCGCACCTCGCGCCAGCCCTCGGTGAGGTCCCGGCGCAGCGAGCGCGGTTCGCCGGGGGAGTGGTCGACGCGCAGCCGGGTGAGCAGGGCCGCGCTGAGCGTGAAGGAGGCGCCGTCGAGCACGAACGCCCAGCCCGGTCCGGCGGTGTACACCAGGACGCCGGCGAGTGCCGGGCCGGCCAGCTGGGCGGTGCCGGTCGCGGTGCCGAGCAGCGCGTTGGCCTGCAGTCGCAGCGCGTCCGGGACGGCGGCCACGACCAGCGGCGAGGCCGTGGGCATGGCGAAGGCGGAGGCGGTGCCGCCGACCGCCGAGGCGGCCGCGACGTGCGGCAGGCTCGGGTGCCCGCCGAGCAGCTCCAGGCCGACCATCAGCTGGGCGACGGCCCGGACCAGGTCGGTGGTGAGGGCGACCAGCCGGGGGTCGAAGCGGTCCCCGACCACCCCGCCGACCGGCAGCAGGAGCAGCCTCGGCACCATCGCGCAGCCCAGGACCAGGGCGAGCGAGGCGGAGGAGCCGGTGGCGCGGGTGACGGCGATGGCGAGGGCGGCCGGGACGACCGCGTCCCCGAGGGTGGAGACCGTCCGGCCGGCGAGGAGCAGGCGGAAGCCGCCCAGGCGTAAGGGGTGTCGAGTCACGCCGGGCACTGTATTTCGGTGCCGAAATTTCGGCAACGAATATTTTGGCGCCGTAGTTCTGCGGTTTGTAGACTCCTCCCATGGCCGAGCACCCTCCCCGACAGCACACCGCACCCCACGACGGGGCGGAGCTCCGGGACTGGACGGACGGCCACATCGACCGCTGGCAGCCGGTGCTGCCCGACCTCGACCCGGACATCGAGGCCTCCGTGACCCGCATGTCGCGGCTCACCCGCCACCTCGGCCGGGTCCGCGAGCAGGGCGTCGCCGACTACGGCCTGCACAAGCACGAGTTCGACACCCTGCACGTGCTCGCCGGGCGCGGGGGCCATGCCGCCCCCTCCGACCTGCGGGCGGACCTCAACCTCGCCCCGGCCTCGGTCACCGGCCGGCTGGAGGCGCTGGAGCGACGGGGCTTCGTCCTGCGTACGCCGTCCACGGAGGACCGCCGGAAGGTCGACATCGTGCTGACCGAGGCCGGGCGTGCCGCCTGGCGGGAGGCCCTGGACGTGGTGGGCCGGGAGGAGCGGCGGCTGCTGGGGGTGCTCTCCGAGGAGGAGCGGCGCACGCTGGCCGGGCTGCTGCGCCGGGTGATGCTGGCCCAGGGGGCGGCGGCGGACCGGTAGCCGCCTCCCGTCGGCGACGCCCGCGAGGCCGCCCGGCTGCTGCCGGAAGCGGCGCCGGCCCGGTGGCCGGCGCCGCGCGCGCCCTACAGTTTCCAGCGCATGGAGAGCGGCCGACCGTAGTGCGCGATGCCGCGGAAGAGGGCATTGCCCAGGACGAACCCGTTGTCGGAGACGGAGACCGGCGAGGAGTAGGGGAAGTCCGATGACCACGGGGGGAGCGCGCGGAGGGACCCGTCCGGGTTCCAGAGCTGCGAGTAGAGCTGGACGCGGGCCGGCGGCGGGTCGCTGGTGTATCCGACGACGATGCCCTGGTCGTTGATCCCGGTCGCGGTGCCCGCCAGCGCGGTCGGCGCGAGCGGCAGCGGCGTGCCGTCGACGGCCCAGCGCGCGGCCTGCCCGCCCTGGCTTCCGACCACCGTGCCCGAGTTGTTCACGGCCTTCGCCTCGCCGCTGCCCAGGTCGGTGACGGCGCCGGAGGCGTTCCAGACGAGGGCGTGCGGCAGCCCCGACGGGGTGTCCGCCCGGCCGATCACGACGCCGGAGTCGGTGATGCGGGTCGGGCTGCCGTGCACGTACCCGGCCGGTACGTCGAGCGCGGTGACGGTCCCGTCGGGAGCCCAGGTGACCGCCCGCAGGGAGGTGATGTCGCCGGCCGGGTAGGAGTAGCCGATCGCCGTGCCC
Organism: Kitasatospora sp. NPDC056651; assembly: GCF_042792155.1. Taxonomy (NCBI): domain Bacteria; kingdom Bacillati; phylum Actinomycetota; class Actinomycetes; order Kitasatosporales; family Streptomycetaceae; genus Kitasatospora; species Kitasatospora sp. NPDC056651. The sequence goes on from NZ_JBHTWX010000038.1 coordinate 48,665, forward strand.
GAGCTGTTGACGCCGACGGCCTCGCTCTCGGTGTCGCCCGGCAGCGGCGGCAGGGCGACGGGCGTCCCGCTTGGGGCCCACGCCACGGCGTGCTTCGCGGACGCGTTCCACGAGGATCCCACCGCGGTGCCGTCGTCGCCGACCGAGGTCGCGACCGCCGCGGTGTCACCGGGCAGCGCGGGCAGTTCGACCGGCGTGCTCGGGGAGGTCCAGCGCACCGCGTGCTGCCGGTAGTCACCCGTCTTCGACCGGGAGCTTCCCACCACGGTGCAGTTGTTGTTCATCGCGGTCACGCTCCCGCCGCCGTCTCCCGGCAGCGGGTCGAGCGAGGTCATGGACCAGTCCGACTTCCAGAGCAGCAGGTCGAACTTGAGCGGCCCGCCACCGGCGAAGTCGCCCACGATGATCTCGGAGACGCTGTCCCCGTTGCTGTTGGTGGCCTTGAGCTCCCTGGAGTACGTGCCGGGTTCGGTGGGCGGTGACTCGATCGTGATGCTCCCTGAGGAGGGGTCGGCGACCGCCGGTGCCGAACCCGCGGCCAGGGCCGTGGCGGTGGCCGCGGCGACGACCGCGGCGACTGTGCGAGAGGTGCGCTTGCTCATGGGATGTGCAGCTCCTGTCTCTCGTTGACGTCACGGAGGCGCCGCGGAGCCGCTGAAGCGCCGGCTCCCGCCCCCGTGCCGCCCGCAAGTCTCCACCGGGCCGGCCGGGACGCGCAGCCCGATCGGTGATTTGCCCCCGTCCGGTTCGCGCCCGGATGGATTCCAACTCACCTGCGGAGAGCGGAGGTTGTGAGATGTGGAGCTCCAGGCCCCGAGGACCTACGGCAGGCCGCCGTTGCTCATCAGCAGCTGCCCGTTGACCCACTGGCCCTGCGGCGAGCAGAGGAAGTCCACCAGGTGCGCGGCGTCCACCGGGGTGCCGAGCCGCCCGGCGATCCCGGCGCCGATGCCGACCGTCCGGCCCACCCCGGGCACCAGGGCCACCGGGCGGGGGACCGGGGCCGTCGGATCGTTCTGATGGATCGTCATGGCGGGGATGCTTCCGGGCCGAACCGCACCGGGCAAGTGCTTTTCGCCCGAACGCGCGTTTATCGCCCATTGATCTCCACCGTCTAGCCTCGGGCGCATGGACGAGAGGACGGCCGAGCGGCCGGGGGCGTTGCCCGAGGGACGGATGACGGAGCAGGACACCGAGCGGTTCCGACAGTTGCTGGCGCGGCTGGAGGACTCGCTGGCGGGGGACCGGAGAACGGCGGGGCACGATGCCTGAGTCCGCCGAGCCGCGGCCGGTGGCGGTCCTGCCGCTCTGGCGGCGGGGCGAGGCGGAGGGCGACCGGTACGCGGACCGGCCCGGGGTGCTGCGGGGGCACCCCGGGCCGGTGGTGGTCGCACCGGGCGGTCGGACGAGTGGGGCCGGTCAGAACGGAAGTGACGGGGTGGCCCCGGTCGGCTGACCGGTCAGCTGCAATCGCAGGAGCAGCCGTCGCAGCCGTCGCAACCGTCACAGCAATTGCAGCAGTCACAGCAACCGCCGTCACAGCAGTCACAGCAGTCGCCGCAGTCGTTCCGCTCGCAGAAGCCCTCGCGGCGCTGCCGGCTGAACGGGTCGTCGTGGTCGCAGCAGAGCAGCTGGCAGGAGCAGGCCATCAGGGCCCACATCGCGCACCCGGCGAGCAGGTTGCGCGGGTTCGGCGGCTTCTCGCCGGGCGGGGTGAAGCCGGGACCCTGGGGCACCCACGGCGGGACGGGCGCCCGGCCCGGATCCTGACCGGGCGGAGCCTGCGGCGGCGCCTGGTGCGGGTGTTCGCCGGCGGCATCGCCCGCGGTGCCCGGGCGGCGGCAGCTCGCCGCGTGCCGGGCCCGCCCGAACACCCGCTCCACCGCGCGCTCGGTCTCGTGCGCGAGCAGGACGTGGACCAGCGTGCGGTCCGTCAGCTCGACCTCGCGCAGCGCGAGCCGGATGCCGTGGACGGCGTCCCGGCAGAGCCGTTCGGCCTCGGCGCGGTCGGTGCCGGTGGCGGTGAGCGGGTTCCAGGCGCCCGCGGCCGCGTCGGCGGCCTGGTCCTCGGCGGCGTCGAGGAGGTGGGCGAGCCGGCCGAACAGCCGGCCGGCCTCGGCGAGCGGGGCGGCGTTGCCGGGGCGTCCGGCGATCACCGCGGTGTGCGCGAAGGCGGCCGAGGTGGCCGTCTCGGTGGGTTCGGTGACCAGCAGGACGGACCCGCCGGGCCGCAGGGACCGCTCCAACTCGCCCTGCCGGGCGGCCGCGTCGAGCAGGACGGCGGTGTCGAAGCCCACCGTCGAGGCGCTGCCCGCGCTCTGCCGGTCCCAGCGCCGGGTGACGGCCCGGGCCCCGGCGGCGACCGGCCGGCGGGCGAAGACGCCGTCACGGTCCTCGACGTGGTCGCGGATCTTCACCGAGGCGAGCGCCAGCGAGACGGCGGCGGCGAGCCGGGCGCCCTCGCCCCTGGCGACGGAGGCGGTGCGCATGCCGCGCAGCGGACAGGGTCCTGCGGTGCGCCGCCAGGAGGAGTCCTCCCGGGCGGCCTGGGCCTCCACGAGCACGGAGATGATCAGGCCGTCGTAGTTGGTCGCCGTCCGGGCGAGCTGCCCGTGGCCGTCCCGCAGCGCGAGGCAGAGCCCGCACAGGTGCGCCATCCAGGAGGTCTGCAAGCGCTCGGACAATCGGTGCCTGCACGGTCTGATGATGCCGAACACGCTGGTCCCCCTCGCCTCACGGGCCGCCGACCGGCCACGAGTCGCCGGACATCATATGAAGAACGGCTGCCTCCGGCCCCAGGCGTGCGGTCCGGTGAACAGGGAGGGCCACCGGTCGGCCCCCGTCCGGAGCCCACCCGGCGGCTCCCGCTCGTCCGGCGTCCGCCCCCGGGCGGCTCCCGCTCGCCCGAACCTCCCGCCCGAGTCCGCCCGGCGGCTCCCGTCCGCCCGGAGTCCGCCGCCCACGCCCGGTGAACCGATCTCAGATCCGGGATAGCATCGCGAATATGGGAATCGAAACGGCCGCCGACGAACGGCTGGCGGAGCGGCTCGCCGAGCTCAGGCTCGAACGCGGTTGGACCTTGGAGGAGTTGGCACGGCGGGCGGACGTCAGCCGCTCGACGCTGTCCCGGGTGGAGCGGGCGGAGGTCAGCCCGACGGCGGCGCTGCTCGGCCGGCTGTGCGCCGTGTACGGGCGGACCATGTCGCGGCTGCTCGCCGAGGTGGAGTCCGGCCCGGCGCGGCTGGTGAGGGCCGGGGACCAGCCGGTGTGGCGGGACGAGGCGACCGGCTTCGTCCGCCGCTCGGTCTCGCCGCCGCACGGCTCGCTGCGGGCGGAGATCATCGAGAGCCGGCTGCCGGCCGGCGCGGACATCGCCTACGACCGGGCCTGCACCCCCGGCCGGGAGCACCACCTCTGGCTGTTCGAGGGGAACCTGGAACTGACCGTGGACGGCGAGGTGCAGCCGCTCGGCCCCGGCGACTGTCTGCGCTACGTCGCAGGCCCCAGCCGCTTCCGCAGCCTCGGACCGGGCGAGGCCCACTACGCGCTGGTGGTGGTCGAGCCGTGAGCGCCACCACCGGCCCGATAGCGAAGGGACCCGAACGGCCCGGGCCGCCGAAGGAGGCCAAGGAGCGCTTCGACGCCGCCGGGCGCCGGGTCCTGCTGGTCTGCGTCGCCGGCGGCTTCACCACGCTGCTCGACCAGTCCGTCCTCAACACCTCCATCCCCGCCCTGCGCGGGACCCTGCACGCCGGGCCCGCCGACCTCCAGTGGATCGTCGCCGGGTACTCGCTCGCCTTCGGACTCGCACTGATCCCCGGCGGGCGGCTGGGCGACGTCAAGGGCCGCAAGTGGTTCTTCGTCACCGGCCTCGCCCTGTTCACCCTGGTCAGCCTGGTCTCCGCGACCGCCACCGAGCCCGGGGTGCTGATCGCCGCCCGGCTGCTCCAGGGGGCGGGCGCCGGCCTGGTCAACTCCCAGATGATCGGCACCCTCCAGGACGTCTTCGACGGCCAGCTCCGGGCCCGCGCCCTCGGCATGTACGCCGTCACCGGCGGCCTCGCCTTCGCGCTCGGCCCGCCGATCGGCGGTGTGGTGCTGGCGCTGGCCGGCCCCGAGCACGGCTGGCGGCTGACCTTCCTGCTCAACGTCCCGTTCGGCCTGGCCACCGTCCTCCTGGCAGCCCGGCACCTGCCCAAACCCCGCCCCAGCACCCGGCACGCCGACCTCGACGTCCTCGGGCTGCTGCTGGTCGGCGCGCTCACCCTGGCCCTGATGCTGCCCTTCGTCCGGCCGCCCGGCTGGACGGGCTGGCTCGCCTTCGCCGCCGCGGCCCTGCTGCTGTTCGGCGCACTCGCCTGGTGGCAGCGCCGCTACGCCCGGGCGGGCGGCCACCCGCTGATCCACCCGGCCCTGACCCGCTCCGCGCCCTACGCGCTCGGGACGGCCACCGCGATGGCCCAGTTCGGCTCCTCGCTGGCCGCCTCGCTGGTCCTGACCATGTTCCTCCAGGACGGCCTGGGCCTCTCCCCGATGGGCGCCGCGCTGGTCGCACTGCCGTCCGCCGTGGCCATGGGCGTGTCCTCCGCGTTCGCCTGGCGGATCGTCCAGCGCTACGGCCGACGCACCGTCACCGTCAGCATGGCCGCCTCCGCCCTCGCCGTGCTGCTCAGCGGACTGCTCGCGCACGGGACCCCCGCCGCCGTCCTGCCCTGGCTGCTGGCGCTGCTGCAACTGCTCAGCGGCGCGGCGATCGGCCTGATGGGCCCCAGCAACCAGGCGTACGTGCTGCGCCACGCGCCCGCCGAGGCGGCCGGGGTGAGCGGGGCGATCCTCCAGATGGCGCAGCGGATCGCCGCGGCCGTCGCGGTCTCGGCCCTGTCCGGGGTCTACCTGCGGGAGACCGCCGGCGGCGGCGGTCACCGCTCCGCGTACCTGACCGCCAGCGTGGTCTGCGCCGCGGTGGCCGGACTCGCCGTCCTGGCCTCGGTGTTCGCGGGCCGCGCCACGGCCCGGGAACAGCGCGAGGACGGCCCTGTCGCGATGAGCCGAGGGCGAACACCGGTCCGCTGACCGGGGACCGGCGCCTACCGTGGCGGGCATGACCGACGAACGGACCCGCACCGTGGACCTGCCCGGCGTGACGCTCGCCTACCGCGAGAGCGGCCGGCCCGGCGGCCCGCCGCTGGTGCTGCTGCACGCCCTCGGCGAGCGCGCCGCCGACTGGGCGCCGGTCCTGCCGGACCTCGCCCCCGCCCACCACGTGTACGCGCTCGACCTGCGCGGCCACGGCGACAGCGCCCGCACCGCCGCCTACTCACTGGAGGCGATGCGGGACGACGTGCTGGCCTTCCTCGACGCCCTCGGACTCGCCCGCGTCGACCTGGTCGGCCACTCGATGGGCGGCGCCGTCGCCTACCTGCTCGCCCAGGCGGCGCCGGAGCGGGTCGACCGGCTGGTCCTGGAGGACATCCCGGCGCTGTACCCGCGCCGGGCGAGCGCGCTGCCCGAGGACCAGGACCCGGACGCGCACTTCGACTGGGCGATGGTCCGGGCGGTCAGGGCCCAGCTCGACGACCCGGACCCGGCCTGGCGGGCGGGCCTGGCGGGGATCACCGCCCGCACCCTGGCGGTGGCCGGCGGTCCGGCCAGCCACATCCCGCAGGAACGGATCGCCGAACTCGCGCGGCTGATCCCGGACTGCCGGCTGGTCACCGTCGAGGCCGGGCACCTGGTGCACGGTGCCCGGCCGGCCGAGTTCGTCGCCGTGGTGGCGCCGTTCCTGGCCCGGTGACCGCCGTTCCCGGTGACCGCCGTTCCCGGCCCGGTTGAGCCGCCGGGCCGTCGCGGCAGGGCGGCAGGGCGGGTCAGACGCCCTGCTCGGCGGGCAGCCGCCCGCTGCGCACCGCCGTCAGCAGATCGGCGTGGTCGGCCTCGGTGCGGTCCGCGTAGGCCACGGCGAAGGCGCCGACCGCTTCGTCCAGGGCCTCGCTCTTGCCGCAGTACCCGGCCAGCACGCCCGGGTCGGCGGTGTGCGAGTGCGCCCGGGCCAGCAGGGCACCGGTGATCCGGGCGTAGTCGTCCAGCTGGCCCGGCAGCAGTGCGGCCGGGTCGACGCTGCCCTTGCGGTTGCGGAACTGCCGCACCTGGTAGGGAAGTCCGTCGACCGTGGTCCAGCCCAGCAGGGTGTCGCTGACCACCTGCATGTGCTTCTGGCCGAGCACCACCCGGCGGCCCTCGTGCCCGTCCGACGCCGCCCGCGGTCCGCCCGGCAGGTAGGGCAGCAGCGCGGACGGGCGGGCCTCCTTCACCTGGAGCACCAGCGGCTGGTCCCGGTGGTCGGTGAGCAGCACCACGTACGAGCGGGTGCCCACGCTGCCGGTGCCCACCACCCGGAACGCCACGTCCTGCACCCGGTGGCGGGACAGCAGCGTGCGCACCTCGGGCACCACCGTCTCCACGTACGGGCCGAGCGCGTGCGCGACGGCGCGGGCGGTCGCGTCGGTCACCTCGGTGAGCACCGGGGGAGCGGCCGTGAAGCGCCAACCGCCGTCCGCGGTCCGGGTGGTGTTGCGGGCGGCGAAGCGCGCGCTGGTGTTGCCGAGCGCCTTCGCGCCGACCTTGCGCAGCACCTCGGCGAGGTCGTGCGCCTCGGCGAAGGAGACCAGCTGCTCGTCCGCGATGGCGTTCCAGGCGTCCAGCGCGGGCAGCTTGGCGAGCGTGCGCACGGTGCGGCGGTACGCGCCGGCCGCGTGCTGGGCGGCCTCGCGCGCGACGCTCTCGCTCGCCCCGGCCACCCGGGCGGCCAGCACGAGGCTGGCGGCGAGCCGCTTGAGGTCCCACTCCCAGGGGCCGGGGACGGTCTCGTCGAAGTCGTTGATGTCCAGCACGAGTCGGCCGCGCGCGTCGCCGTACAGGCCGAAGTTCGCGGCGTGCGCGTCCCCGCACAGCTGCGCGTCCACCCCGGTCACCGGCGTGCCCGCGAGGTCGGCGCCCATCAGGCCGGCCGATCCGCGCAGGAACGCGAACGGACTGGCGGCCATCCGGCCGACCCGGATCGGCACCAGCCCGGCTATTCGGCCGGTGTTGGAGGCCTCCAGCGCCGACACGGCGGTCGGTCGCCCGGGTGCGGGCGCGAACTCGGCGTGCCGCTCCCGGGGCACCCGCTCCCGCAGCGCCCTGCCCCGCTCCCGGGCCCGCCCGTCCTGCGTCGAGGCGAACCCGGCCACCGCGAAACCGCGCCGGCTCCGCTCGTCCCGGCCCGTCGACGGCTGCGCCTCGGCCTCACCCACGTGCGCCACTGTTCCCCGCCCGTCCCTTCCGGTCCTCACCCGGCCCGCGACCTGCGCGGACGTTCGTCGGGGGGAGTGACGTGCGGCGGTGCCCGGTGGTTCCGGTGGGTGGGGGTCCGGTTGAGGCGTGCGGGGGCGGGGTGGGGGCGGAGGGGAGTGCGGGGGTGGTGCGTAGTGGCGGGGCGACCTGCGCGGGCGGTGGTGCGCAGTGGCGGGCGTGCGGGGTGGCGGGCGTGCGGGGTGGGGCGGCACGCCCGGGGGCGCGGGGATACCGTGGCGCGGGTGAAGGATCTTGGGGGGAACGGCCTTCGGGCGCACCGGCGCGTCCGCCTGGCCGCCGCACTGGCCGCCGTGTCGACGGTGGCGGCCGGACTCGGAGTACGGGCGGTGCTCGGCGGGGACGTCGCCAAGTACGCCGGGGACGCTCTCTACACCGTGCTGCTGTACACCCTGCTCGTGCTGGCGGCGCCCCGGGTCCGCCCCGGCCGCGCCGCCGCCGTGGCCGCCGCGCTCAGCTGGGCGGTGGAGCTGTTCCAGCTCACCGGCCTGCCGGACGCCTGGGGGCGGCACAGCGCTCTGGTCCGGCTGGTGCTGGGTTCGACCTTCAACCCGCCGGACCTGTTCTGGTACCTGGTCGGCGCGGGCTGCGCCGGGGCGCTCCACCGGCTGCTGCGGACCTCCCGAATCGCAGCAGCCGATGGCTCGGCCCGACCCTTCCGGCAGAGCTGACGTCCCGTCAGAGCGGCAGCAGATCCGGCCGCTTGGGCTCCAGATGGTCGCCCGAGGACTCGCCACGCAGACGCCGGCCGACCCAGGGCAGCAGGTGCTCGCGGGCCCACTGGATGTTCTCCCGCCGCTGGTCGGCGGCGCTGAGCACCCGGGCGTCCGGCCACGGGGCCTCCGGGTCCTGCTCGGTGTACAGGCCCAGCGAGCGGGCGGCCAGCAGGGCGACCCGCTGGTGGCCCTCGGGGGACAGGTGCAGGCGGTCCTCGCTCCACGCCCGGCGGTCCTGCACGGCGCGCAGCGACCACAGGTCGGCCACCTGGCAGCCGTTGCGGTCGGCGACGGCCCGCATGTGGCCGTTGTAGGTGGCGATCTTGCCGCGCAGGTGCTTCAGCAGCGGTACGTCCTTGGTGTCGAAGCCGGTGCAGATCAGCACCGTCCCGGCGTTCTCGGCCAGCCGGACGATGGCGGCCTCGAAGCGCTCGGCCACCTCGTCGGGGTCGGCGCCGGGCCGGAGGATGTCGTTGCCGCCGGCGCAGAAGGTGACCAGGTCGGGCTGGAGGCGCTGGACCTGCGGCACCTGCTCGGCGGTGATCTGGTCGAGCAGCCGGCCGCGCACCGCGAGGTTGGCGTAGCGGAACTCGCCCGGTCGGCGTCCGCCGGCCAGCAGCCCGGCGAGGCGGTCGGCCCATCCGGCGAACCTGCCGTCGACGCCGGGGTCGTTCAGACCTTCGGTGAAGCTGTCGCCGAGGGCGGCATACGAATCGAGGTCAAGGGTCTCCTGGAGATTCGGCATGAAAGAGATAGTTCACCCATTCAAGTGACCTACGCCACCGTAGGTGCCCCCAGGGGCACGTGAGATGGACCACGTGCCCTCGCGGGGCCGTTCCGTCCGTGGCGGCCCCGCCCCCGGAAAGCGCAGGATCGGCACCCCCTTCCGCTTCGCGACAGCCGGTAGCCGGTAGCCGGTAGCCGGTAGCCGGTAGCCGACGGCCGGACCGGACGGCCGGGTCCGAGGGCCGGTGCGCCGGGGCTTGCGCCGGGTGCGCGGGGGCGTGCGACCGCCGGGAGCGTCTGGCCGGGTGTGCGAGCGGGACCGCGGGGGCAGCGCCTTGGGAACGAAGGTGTACGGGCCCCCGAACCCCGAACTCCGTACGGCGAACTCCCCGCGATCCAAGGATGGTTGAGTCATGCTCACGCAGACCCCGGAGCGCCATGCCCGGCCGCGGCGCTATCTGATGTGCCGGCCGACGCACTTCACCGTGGACTACGCGATCAACCCGTGGATGGACCCCGCCCAGCCCACCGACACGGCGCTCGCGCTGCGCCAGTGGGAGCGGCTCCACCGGACGTACCGCCGGCTCGGCCACACCGTCGAGCTGATCGACCCGGTGCCCGGCCTGCCCGACATGGTGTACACCGCCAACGGCGCCACCGTGCTGGACGGCCGGGCCCTGGTCGCGACCTTCCGCTACCCGGAGCGCGCCGCCGAGTCGGAGGCCTACCAGGCCTGGTTCCGCGGGCGCGGCTACCGCGAGGTGCGCCGTGCCGGGCACGTCAACGAGGGCGAGGGCGACCACCTGGTGGTCGGCCGCCGGGTGCTCGCAGGGACGGGCTTCCGCACCTCGCGCGCCGCGCACGCCGAGGCCGGCGAGCTGTTCGGCGTCCCGGTGGTCAGCCTGACCCTGGTCGACCCTCGCTTCTACCACCTGGACACCGCGCTGGCGGTGCTCGCCGACGACCACGTCATGTACTACCCGGAGGCCTTCGACGCCGACAGCCGCTCGGTGCTGCGCGCGCTCTACCCCGACGCGATCCTCGCCGACCGGGCCGACGCCGAGGTGTTCGGGCTCAACGCCGTCTCCGACGGCCACCGGGTGGTGCTGCCGGAGGCCGCCAAGAACCTGGCCGGCCGGCTGACCGAGCACGGCTACCAGCCGGTCCCGGTGGACGTCTCGGAACTGTTGAAGGGCGGCGGCGGGGCGAAGTGCTGCACGCTGGAGCTCAGGCCCGAGTGACGTCCGCCGAGTCCGTGACCAGCAGCACCTCCAGGGTGCGCGGCCCGTGCACCCCCTCCACCCGGTCCAGCTCGATGTCGCTGGTCGCCGACGGCCCGGAGATCCAGGTCTGCGGCCGCACCGGATCGAGCCGCGGCAGCGCGAGCGGCACCGAGGCGACGACCTGCTCCGGCGCCCGCACCACGCAGACGTGGTGGTCGGGGACGAGCGAGAGCAGCCGCCGGCCCTGGCCCGGACCGGCGTCCAGCACGATCGTCCCGGTCTCGGCGACGGCCAGCGCGCAGCCGGTCAGCACGCTGTCCACCGCGTCCAGCCGGGCCGCGGTCAACGTCCCGTCGTCCGGGAGCAGTTCGACGCCCCCGGCCTCGGCCTCGGCGAGCCAGCCCGGCGGCAGGCCGGCCGGGACTACGACCGTCCGGCTGCCCCGGTCGATCAGCAACCCGGCGATCCGGCGCGGCAGTTCGTCCTCGTGGCAGCGGTGCACCAGGGCCCGGTAGTCGGCCAGGTTGTGGTGCAGCAGGTCGAGCAGGGCCGCCGGGTCGTCGGTCGGCACGTGCGCCGTCAGGTAGTCGCGGGGAAGCGGCTGTTCGGCCACGGCGGCGGCGTCGCCGAGTGCGGACCGGATCCGCCCGAGGATCAACTCCCGGGAGTTCCGGGGCGCTTCGGACCGGGAGGGCCCGGACGGGGTCGTCTGCCGGGTCATCCGCGGTTCCTCCGCCACCAGTCGCGGAACGGTTCGGCGGGTACCTCGGGGAGGTCCCGGGTGTCGGTCCAGGCCCGCCCGGGACCGGGCAGCCGGCGCGGGTGCAGCGACCGGGTGCGCCCGGCCAGCCGCTCGGCGGCGGTGAGCGCCGCCGGGTGGTCCAGCACGAACCCGGCGGCCGCCATGGCGGCCCGCTCCAGCGGGTGCCCGCCCTGCTCCGCGACCTTCTCGCGCAGGTGCACCAGCACCTCGGGGATGTCGATCGCCACCGGGCACACCTCGTAGCAGGCCCCGCAGAGCGAGGAGGCGTACGGCAGCGAGGCGTCCACCGGGCTCGTGGTGCCGCGCAGTTGGGGCGTCAGGATGGCGCCGATCGGCCCCGGGTACACCGAGCCGTAGGCGTGCCCGCCGGCCCGTTCGTACACCGGGCAGACGTTGAGGCAGGCCGAGCAGCGGATGCAGCGCAGCGCCTGGCGGCCGACCTGGTCGGCGAGCGCGGTGGTGCGGCCGTTGTCCAGCAGCACCAGGTGGAACTCGGAGGGGCCGTCACCCGCCGACGTCCCGGTCCAGAGCGAGGTGTACGGGTTCATCCGCTCGGCGGTGGAGGAGCGCGGGAGCAGCTGGAGGAACACCTCCAGGTCCCGCCAGGTCGGCACGACCTTCTCGATCCCGACCACCGAGATCAGCGTGCGCGGCAGGGTGAGGCACATCCGGCCGTTGCCCTCGGACTCGACCACCACCAGGGTGCCGGTCTCGGCGACCATGAAGTTGGCTCCGGAGACGGCGACTTCGGATCGCAGGAACTTCTCCCGCAGGTGCAGCCGGGCGGCCTCGGCGAGTTCGGCGGGGGAGTCGGTGAGGCCCCTGGGCGCCGGGCGGCCCCAGGAGGCCATCCGGTCGGCGAAGATCTCCCGGATCTCGGCGCGGTTGCGGTGGATCGCCGGTACCAGGATGTGCGAGGGCCGGTCGTCGCCCAACTGCACGATCAGCTCGGCGAGATCGGTCTCGTAGGCGGTGATCCCCTCGGCCGCCAGCGCCTCGTTGAGCCCGATCTCCTGGGTGGCCATCGACTTGACCTTGACCACCTCCGTCCGACCGGTCGCCCGGACCAGGTCCGCGACGATCCGGTTGGCCTCCTCGGCGTCGGCGGCCCAGTGCACGGTGCCGCCGGCCGCGGTGACGGACTCCTCCAACTGGAGCAGGTAGCGGTCGAGGTGGCGCAGCGTGTGGTCCTTGATCGCCTTCCCTGCGGCGCGCAGCCGCGCCCAGTCGTCGAGTTCGGCGACGGCCCTGGCCCGCTTGTCGCGGATGGTGTGGGTGGCGTGCCGCAGGTTGGCGCGCAGCCGCTCGTTCTTCACGGCCCGGGCGGCGGCCTCGGGGAAGGCGGGCATGCCGAGGAAGGTGCCGGTCATCGGGACGGCCTCCACGGGTGGGCCTCGGTGGCGGCCAGGATCTCCGCGAGGTGCAGCGGCCGCAGTGGCGCGCCCTGGCGGCGCAGGGTGGTGCCGAGGTGCAGCAGGCAGGAGTTGTCGGCGCCGCACAGCACCCGGGCGCCGGTGCCGAGGGCGTTGGCGATCTTGTCCTCGGCCATGGCCGCCGAGACCGCCGCGTTCTTGACCGCGAAGGTGCCGCCGAAGCCGCAGCACTCCTCGGCCCCCGGCAGCTCGACCAGCTCCAGCCCCTTGACGGCGCCGAGCAGCCGGCGCGGGCGCTCGCCCAGGCCGAGCAGGCGCAGGCCGTGGCAGGAGGGGTGGTAGGTGACGCTGTGCGGGAAGTACGCGCCGACGTCCTCGACGCCGAGCACGTCGGTCAGGAACTCGGTCAGTTCGACCACCCGGGGCACCAGGGCGGTGGCCAGGTCGGCCAGTTCGGTGCCCCGGCCCTCGGTGGCGGCCCGGGCGCCGATCCGGGGGTAGTTGTCCCGGACCATCGCCACGCAGGAGCCCGAGGGCGTCACGACGTGGTCGTACCCGGCGAAGGCCCGGGCGGTCCGCCGGACCAGCGGCTCGCAGGCGCGGCGGTAGCCGGTGTTGTACTGCGGCTGCCCGCAGCAGGTCTGCCCGGCGGGGAAGTCCACCGCGACGCCGAGGCGTTCCAGCAGCCGGACGGTGGCCACCGCGGTGCCGGGGAACAGCGCGTCGTTGACGCAGGTGGCGAACAGTGCGACCCGCATCCGGGCTCCCTTCTGCCGAACTCCCGCCGCGGGCACGGACGTACGGACGTCGGGAGGACGCGCGCACGCCGAACGGCACCGGACCGCTCGTGATCGTACCGAGCGGACCGGTGCCGCGGTGGGACCTTCGCCCCGGGACCTCGGGTGCGCAGCCCGGGGTCAGGCGGTCAGGCGCCGAGCCACAGGTCCGGGCCGAACACCTCGTAGTGGATGTCCGCCGCCGGCACGCCCGCGGTCAGCAGCTGCTCGCGGACGGCGCGCAGGAAGGGGAGCGGGCCGCAGAGGTAGGCGGTGGCGCCCGCCGGGACCTCGACGGTGGAGAGGTCCACCCGGCCGGTGCGCTCGGCCGGCCACTCGCCGAGCGGCTGCTCGTAGAAGACGTGCGAGGTGGCGTTCGGCAGCGCGGTGGTCAGCCGCGCCAGGTCGGCGCGGAAGGCGTGGCTCAGCTGGTCGCGGTCGCCGTGGACCGAGACGATCCGCCGGGTGGAGCCGGTGGCGGCCAGGTGGTCGAGCATGGCGGTCATCGGGGTGTTGCCGATGCCGGCGGAGGCGAGCAGCACCGGGCCGTCTCCGTCGGCGAGGGCGATGTCGCCCAGCGGGGGCGCCAGCTCGATGGTGTCGCCGGCCTTCAGGTGGTCGTGCAGGTGGCTGGAGACCTCGCCGCCGTCCTCGCGCTTGACGCTGAAGCGCAGCGCGCCGTCCGCGCTGCCGGAGAGGCTGTACTGGCGGATCTGGTGGGCGCCGTCGGTCAGCTCGGTGCGCACCGAGACGTACTGGCCGGGGCGGAAGGCGGGCACGGGGCCGCCGTCGGCCGGGCGGACCAGGTAGGTGGTGACGGCCTCGGTCTCCTGGTGGCGGGCGACCACGGTGTACGGGCGCCACAGGTCGGCCGGGTCGCCGCCGGCGGCGACCTCGGCGCGCAGCCGGTCCTCGACGGCGATCAGCGCGTTGGCCATCAGCCAGTAGACCTCGTCCCAGGCGGCGGCGACCTCGGGGGTGACGGCCTCGCCGAGCACCTCCACGATGGCGGCGAACAGGTGCTCGTGGACGACCTTGTACTGGTCGTCGCCGATGCCGACCGAGACGTGCTTGTGGGCGATGCGGGCGAGCATCGCGTCGGGCCGCTGGTCCGGGTGGGCGAGCAGCGCGGTGGCGAAGGCGGCTATCGAGCCGGCCAGTGCCTCGCGCTGGGTGCCGTTGGCCTGGTTGCCCCGGTTGAAGAGGTCGCGCAGCAGCTCCGGGTGCGCGGCGAACAGCCGGTCGTAGAAGATCGGGGTGATGTCCCCGATGGCGGCGCCCACGACGGGCAGGGTGGCCTCGACGACCTCGGCGGACTTCGCGGACAGCATCAGACGAGCTCCCTAACTGGTATCTGAGATTCGCATTAAAGGTCGCACCGTGCGGTGCGGCCCCGGGTGGGCGGATCGGTCGGTGGGGCTGATCGGCCGGGTGGGCGGATCAGTCGGCGGGTCTGGCGGTGAGGCTGAGCAGGACGGGGCCGGTGGGGGAGGCCACCAGGTCGTCGACGGAGAGGTGGTCGAGTGCGGCGAAGAACGCCTCCTGGGCGCCGCGCAGTGCCCCGCGCAGCCGGCACGCGGCCCGCAGCGGGCACGGCGGGTCGTCCTCGCAGCCGACCACGTCGCCGACTCCCTCCAGCTCCCGCAGCAGCAGTCCGAGCGAACCGGTCCGCCCGGCGAAGGTGAGCATCAGCCCGCCGCCGCGACCGCGCCGGGCCTCCACCACCCCCAGGTGCTGAAGCCGGCTGACCACCTTCGCCGCGTGGGTGTACGGCACGCCGACCGACTCGGCCACCTCGCGGGTGGTCGGGTTGTCGCCCTCGCCCAGGACGGCCAGTCGCATGGCGATCCGCAGGGCGATGTCGGTGCTCTTGGTCAGCCTCACGTTCGAAACGCTATCGAATGCGACTCCCCGACTCCAATTTCCTGCACGACTCCGGGCGAGACGCTGGTCACGTCGCCCGTCGGGGGAGCGGCACCGCGAAGGCGCTTCGATCGAAACTGAACAGTTGGCGACATTTGTAATCACTCCCTGACGGAAAGTCAGGGCGGCTCTTACGCTTCCCCCGGCTCCGAACACCACCACGACCACACCGTTCGCACCGCCGAGCAGCTGGAGAGTCCCGTGAGAACACCCCGCCCGTCCCGCCGTACCGGGACGGCCGTGGTCGCGATAGCCGCGACCACGGCCGCACTGCTGTCGCTGCCCGCGACGGCCGAGGCCGTCACCCCGCCGCCCGCCGTCGCCGCGCACGTCGCGGTCGCGCCGTACCCGGCGGGCGTCGCGCTGACGCCGGACGGCGGCCACGTCTACGTGACCAGCCAGAGCAGCGGCACGGTCAGCGTGCTGGACACCGCGAGCAAGGCCGTGTCCGGCAGCTTCACCGCCGGGAGCGGCTCGTACGCCGTCGCCCTCTCGCCCGACGGACACCGGGCCTACCTCACCCACCACCTGGACAACACCGTCAGCGTCGTGGACACCGCCACCGCCACCGTCACCGCGACCGTCCCGGTCGGCGCCCAGCCCTGGGGCCTGGTCCTCGCGCCGGACGGCTCGCGCGCCTACGTCAGCAACGCGGCCGCCGACACCGTGAGCGTGCTGGACACCTCCTCCGGCACCGTGACGGCGACGGTGCCGGTCGGCGCCGAGCCGCACGGGCTGGCCGTCTCGCCGGACGGCAAGCGGCTCTACGTCGCCGCCTCCGGCGCCAAGGCGGTGACCGTCGTCGACACCACGACCAACGCGGTGAGCGGCACCGTCGCGGTCGGCCACGGCGCCTTCGGCCTCGCGCTCAGCCCGGACGGCGCCCGGCTGTGGGCCGCCGACGGCGACGACGGCACCGCCGCGGTGATCGACACCGCGGCCGGCACGGTCCTCGGCACCGTCGCGGTCGGCTCCGGCCCCTACGCCGTGACCCTCTCCCCGGACGGCGCGACGGCCTACGTCTCCGACTACGCCGACGGCACCCTGAGCGTGGTGGACACCGCGAGCCGGACCGTCACCGCGACCGTCCCGGTGGGCGCCGCCCCGTACAGCCTGGCGCTGACCGCCGACGGGCGGCGCGGCTACCTCGCCGACTTCACCGGCAACGCCGTCGACGTGGTGGACTTCCCGCTGCCGCTGCCGGACGTCACCGCCGTCACCCCGAACGGTGGCTCCGGGACCGGCGGCACCGCGGTGACCATCACCGGCACCGACCTGGCCGGCGCCACCGCCGTGACCTTCGGCGCGGCCGGCCCGGCCACCTCCTTCAACTGCGCGAGGACCAGCTGCACCGCGACGGCCCCCGCGACCGCCGTCACCGGGCCGGTGGACGTGCGGGTCACCGGTCCCGGGGGCACCAGCGCGGCCGTCGCCGCCGACCGCTTCACCTACACCGCCCCCGCCGCCCACCTGGCCGTCGCGCTGGCCGCGACCCCGGCGGCCGGCCTGCTCTCGGCCCGGGTCGACTACACCGTCACGCTCACCGGGCAGGGCCCCGACCCGCTGGCCTCGGCCACCGTCACCGCCGACCTGCCCACCGGGCTGACCGCGACCTCCGGCGACTGCACCGTCGCCGCCGGGAAGCTCAGCTGCGCGCTGACCGCGCCGCTGGCCAAGGGTGCGAGCACCACCCGGCACTTCTCGGTCGCCGTCGGCCTCGGGCTGTTCCGCAGCTGGGACGTGACGGTGGCCCGCGCCGCCGGGGCGCCCGCCGACCCCTCGCCCACCACCAGCCGGGACACCCGCAGCTGCACCGCCGTCCTCGGGCTGCTGATCACCTGCAAGTGAGGTCCGGCCGACCACTTCCGGGCCCCGCCGATACCTTTCGGCGGGGCCCACGTCGTTCGACGCCCCGGCGAACCCGCGGCCTTCGGCGACCGGCTTCGCGAGTGCCGGACCGCCCGACCGCCCCGGCGCGCGCCCTGCGGAAACGGCCGGGGCGCCGGACACCGAATCCCTCGGTGTCCGGCGCCCCGGCCGCTGAAACGCTCGGTGTCCGGCGCTCCGGCGCTCCGGCCGTCAGGGCCGTGGCCGGGACGTGCTCAGAGCTTCTGCCAGGCCGGCTTGGCCGCGTAGGTGTCGCGGAAGTAGTCGGCGAGCTTGAGGCGGGAGGCGGCCGCCTCGTCCACCACGACGGTGGCGTGCGGGTGCAGCTGGAGCGCCGAGGCCGGGACGACCGCGGAGAGCGGACCCTCGACGGCGAGCGCGACGGCCTCGGCCTTGGCCTCGCCGGTGGCGAGCAGCACCAGGTGGCGGGCCTCCAGGATGGTGCCGATGCCCTGGGTGATGACGTGGTGCGGGACCTGGTCGATGCTGTCGAAGAAGCGGGCGTTGTCCACCCGGGTCTGCCGGGTCAGGGTCTTGATCCGGGTCCGCGAGGAGAGCGAGGAGCAGGGCTCGTTGAAGCCGATGTGGCCGTCCGTGCCGATGCCGAGCAGCTGGAGGTCCACGCCGCCGGCCTCGGCCAGCGCGCGGTCGTAGGCGGTGGCCGCGGCGGCGATGTCGGACGCGTTGCCGTCCGGGCCCAGGAAGGAGTCCTCGGTCAGGCCCAGCGGCTCCACGACCTCGCGCAGCACCACCGAACGGTAGGACTCCGGGTGGCCGGCGGGCAGGCCGACGTACTCGTCCAGCTGGCAGATGCGCGCCTCGGCGGCGTCCAGCCGGCCGTCGCGGACCCGCTCGGCCAGGGCCTGGTAGATCGGCAGCGGGGTCGAGCCGGTCGCCACGCCGAGCAGGGCGTCGGGCTTGTCCGTCAGCAGATCGGTGATCGCCGCGGCGATGAGTTCGCCGGCCGCTCGGGCGTCAGGGACGATCACGATTTCCATACTGGGTCCACCGTTCTGAGGCGAGGCTGAGGTCTAGACCTCCGAGGTCTAGACCAGTTTGCCGTGTGGGGGTGCCCCAGGTCCACCCGGGTCCGGTCCCCGGGTGATCTTCGGTTCTCCGCCCCGTTTCGCCTGGTGGAGGTGGGGGCCGGGGCCGGCCGTCGGGACGGGGGTGTCCCGGCGGCAGGCCCCGGCGCTCGTCGTGTCTAGCGCGTTCCGCTCCCCGGCCGTCCGGACGGCTGCCCGGTCGTACGGACGGCATGGGGGTGGCGGGTGCGGTGCCTCGGCGGCACCGCGGTCAGAACGGGTTGGTACAGGTGGTGACCTGCCTGGCGACGTCCAGCGCCGGGCCGGCGGTGGCGCAGATCATCCGGGGGGCGCCGGCGGTCACCCGCGGAGTGACCGCCGTGGCGGAGCCGTACTGGATGGTGGTCGCGGTGGCGACGGTCTCCCACGGGCTGCCCCAGGAGGCCTGGGTGCGGACGTCGACCCGAACCATCGTCAACTGGCCCGGGTCGGCGGTGACCTGGGCGACGCCCACGATGCCGCCGCCGTCGGCCTGGTGCGAGATGCAGGGCTGGTTGAGCACCGAGGCGCAGACCACCGTGTCGGTTCCGGACGTCGCCGGGGCGGCCATCGCCGGAGCCGCCGCCAGGCCCGTGATCCCTGCCGCCACCATCGCCACAGCTGCGAAACGGATGCGCATGATGTGAACCTCCTTGGAAATTAAGGGAATCTCACTCCTTGAGATGAGTGTTGCACACATCGTGGACCTCGTCTGTGTGCGCTGCGTCACACTCATGGTGACGGTTCAACTACATGCCGCAACCATTCGCCGGTTGTTCAACGCGCGGACGACTCCGGGCCTGACGGATGATCAGTCAATGGGTGGCAGCACCATCCGGCGGCCGGCCGTCGCCCCGTCGTCGACCGGAACCGAGGCGCCGCTCTGGTAGGCGAAGTCGTCCGAGGCCGGCGCCAGGATCGCCCGGGCGATCTCCTCCGGCTCGGCCATCCGCTCCAACCCCTCGATGTTCAGCGGGCCGTAGGCCTTCTTGAACTGCGCCCAGGCCGCGTCCGGAACGCCCGGCGGCCGGACGAAGGCGGTGTCCGTGGTGCCCGGGGGGATCGCGTTGACCCGGACGCCCCGCGTTCCGTACGCCAACGCGGCCGCCTTGACCAGCCCTTGAACCGCCCTTTTGCCCGCCGTGTACGCACCGCCGTTCGGCCGGGCCTGCTCGGCGGCCGAGGAGGAGGTGCAGACGATCACCCCGCGGCCGGCCTTCAGCATGTGCGGGATCTGGTACCTGAGCGCCAGGAACACCCTCCGGGCGTTGGTGTCCATGGCAGGAGCCTCGCAGCGCGGGTCCGGCGGCCGCCTCGGCCGACCGGCCGGACCTCCCGGCCGGAAGGAGGAGCCGCCTCCTCCCCGGGGAGGAGGGCAACTCCGGGACCGCCCGGCGGGGTTGGTGGCACCGTCACCCGTCCGGGTGGCGGTGCGCCCGCGGGGCGGATCGGACGGATACCATCGACCCGATCCCACGGAGGTGCCGCGTGGACACGGTCATCGTGCAACTTCCCGCCGCCGGGCCCGGGATGGGGCCGGGCGCAGCCCCCGGCCTGCTGCGGTTGGGCCCCGGTGAGGCCGCGGTGTTCGGACGCGGGGAGCCGGGCCGGCCGGCCCCCATCCCGCTGCCCGACCAGGGCGTCTCCCGGCGCGCGGGGGAGGTGGCCGCGGCCGAGGACTACTGGCGGCTGTCGAACTTCAGCACCTCGGCCACCTACGTGGTGGAGAACCTGGAGGGCGCGGGGGAGCACATCAAGGTGGCGCCCGGGCGGCTCGGCGCGCCCGTCCCGTTCGAACTCTCCAGGGTGCTGCTGCCCGCCCTCGGCGAACCCGCCGCCTTCAAGGTCTTCGCCCCGCAGCACGCCTACCTCGACGGCGCGCCGGGTGGCGCCGACGGTGAGCACACCGTCAGTCCGTTCGCCCTCGACCCGACCGCCAAGTACTTCCTGGTCCTGCTCGCGCTCTGCGAGCCCCGGCTGCGCTCGCCCTCCGCCGCCGCCGTCCCCGGCGTGACCGAGGTGCTCGCCCGGCTGCGCGCCCTGCCCGGCTGCCGCGGGCTGAGCCGCTCGGCGGTGAACTACCACATCGACTACCTGGTGGAGACCAAACTGCGGCTGCGCGAGCCGTACGAGGACGGGCCGGGCGGCGGCAAGCGCGAGGAACTGGTCGCGCTGGCGCTCAGGTTCGACCTCGTCCGGGAGGAGCACCTGGCGCTGCTCCCGCCCCGGCGCGCGGCCACCCGGCCGTGAGGCCCGGCGCCCGAACCGGATCGGAGCCGCCCGGCGGCGGGGCCGGTGCTCCGCCCGGGGAGGGCCCGGGGCCCGGTGGTCCGCCGGGGGAGGGTCGGGCGTCCGGCGGCCCGGACTTCGCGGTCCCGGAGGGCTATCCGATCGCCGGCTACCGGCTCGGCGCCCTCCTCGGCGCGGGCGCCTGGGGCAGCGTCCACGCCGCCGAGGGCCCGGACGGATCCCCGGCCGCCGTCAAGATCCTGGGCGCGGCCCGGTTCAGCCCCGGGCAGCGCCGCACGGTGGCCCGGATGGCCCGCAGCGAGCAGCGCTTCAGCCGCCGCGCCGACCACCCCCACCTGATCCGCACCCTCGCCGTGGTCACCGTCGAGGACCCGGACCACCCGGCCCTGGACGGCGCCGTCGCCCTGGTGATGGAGCGCGCCGCCCGCAGCCTCCAGGACCTGCTGACCGAGGCCCGCCCCGGCACGGCGGTGCCCGGCGCCGAGCGCATCCTCACCGAGGTCTGCGCCGGACTGACCCACATGCACCGGTCCGGCTGGGTGCACGGGGACCTGAAACCGGCCAATATCCTGCTGATGCCCGACGGCACCGCCAAGATCGCGGACTTCGGCCTCACCGCGGAGCTGGAGGGCACCCACGCCTACGCCCCGCCGCTCGGCTCGCCCGACCACGTCCCGCCCGAGTGGTGGTCCCAGCGCACCGGCGCGCGGGGGGTCGTGGTGCGCCCCAGCGCCGACGTCTGGGCCTTCGGCGTGATCGCCCATCAGCTGCTCACCGGCGGTCTGCACCCCTTCCTCGGCGCCACCGCCCGGGCCCGTTCGCTGGCCGCCCAGGCGTACGCGCGGGGCGCGGCGCCGCTGCGGCTGGACGAGGCGCTGCCGGCGCGCTGGCGGGCCGCGGTCGCCGCCTGCCTCGCCCCCGCCCGGGAGGAACGGACCCGGACCGCGCTGGCCGCGCTGGTCGCCCGGGCCGTGGCC